>JAVWKI010000001.1:0-2054 GCA_036638575.1 Anaerovoracaceae bacterium
CTTACTTGGTTCTTCAAGAACGATCACTTCTACTTCATCTCGCGCAAGCTTTAAATCTTTTAGGGCTAACTGGACTGCTTCTTCCACGTCTTTTCCCCATTTTTCTGAAAAAATCATTTTTTCTTCTTACCTCCTTCTTTTAACTGGGCTCTAATCTTATTGAGTCTCAAGTTAAAGAATATCTGTACTACTTGTCCGAAGAACCAGTAAATACTAAGGCCTGCCGGATATGCTCTTGCCATAAGAACAATCATGACAGGAAAGATATATTTCATCATCTTCATCATTCCGCCCATGCCGCCTGCAGCGGTTGCTTCGCCTTGCTGCTGCTGTGTCATGGAGAATGAAATAAATGTTGCGATACCCGCCAAAATTGGCAAGATCCATTTATCCGGTTGACTTAAGTCCGGCATCCATAAAAAAGATTCATGAATTGCAAAAAGTATTTTTGCACTATCTGTCATATACAAAATTGGGTTTCTAAGTAAGGCAAAAAGGCCTAAAATGATCGGCATTTGTATCAACATTGGTAGGCATCCTGCCATAGGATTGAACTTTTCTTCTTTGTAAAGTTCTGCCATTTTAATGTTCAACATTTCCTTATCATTGGCATATTTTTGCTGTATTGCTCGCATCTTCGGCTGAATTTTTCCCATATTCGCCGTAGATTTAACTTGTTTTGCATATAATGGATATAAGCAAAGTTTAACGACCAAAGTCAAAACAATAAGAGTAATACCGTAATTTCCAATGAGATCGTAGATAAAACCCAGTAAATACCCTAGTGGCTTTGCTATAAATCCTATTATTGTGTTCATTCATTTCCTCCGATTACTTTAAAGGATCATATCCTCCCGGATTCCAAGGATTACACCTTAAAATCCTTTTAATTCCCAAATAACTACCCTTAAAAAACCCATATTTTTCAAGTGCTTGAATAAAATAGGTTGAACAGGTAGGATAAAACCGACACGTTGGCGGAAAAAGAGGGGATATAAATCGTTGATATCCCTTTATCAGTAACATCAATACTCTTTTCAAATAACCACCTTCTATTTTAAATCAGTTCGTTTTATTGCGGCTTCAATTGACTTTTTCACATCCGCACATTTCTGTTGATTAATCGTATTTCTCGCAATAAAAATAACATCATAACCCTGTTTTTTCACTGGATTACTAAGTCTAATACTTTCTTTCATTAAGCGACGGGCCCGATTTCTAGCCACTGCGTTTCCCACTTTTTTACTTGCTAAAAAAGCCGTTCTATTGTAGGTTAAGTTGTTTTTCTTATAGAAAATAACAACATACTTACCCCCTACAGATTTTCCTTTTTTATATACTGCGGAAAAATCTTTGTTTCCCCGAAGCACTTCTGGTTTCAGCATGCTTTGCTCCATAACCAATAAAGGCCACTGTTGCGGCCTTATGCTGATAACTTCTTTCTTCCTCTTAATCTTCTTCTCTTGATTAGATTTCGACCATTCTTAGTTCTCATTCTTTTTCTAAAGCCATGTTCCTTTTTTCTCTGTCTAGTCTTTGGCTGGAAAGTCATTTTCATGTTTAGCACCTCCTCTTTTCATATTTGTGTCTATTTTTCGTGCAAATCTAAATTTCAACTTACACACACATACCGTATAAGTATAAGGTAAATCCTTGATATTGTCAAATTATTTGTCTTTTTTCTCCTTTGTTTTTTTCTCTTTTCTAGAATTTCCCCTATATCTTGTATGCCTGTTAATATTGTGAATTATTTTATCAACAGGTTGTGGATAAACCTTTGGATATTTTTTTAATATTTATTTTTCATTTACTCTTGCCTGTGGATAACTTTTTCTGTATGATAATAAAGACCATTAAAAATATAAGGGAGAGCTATGAATAATTTACAAAACAACTGGGAAAAAACGTTAGAAATGCTACGAGGAGATTTGACGGAGACCGCCTATGATGCTTGGTTTGCGCCTCTTTGTCCAAAAAGCATCGACGATAAACAAAATATTCTATATGTAGAAACCGATAATGACTTTGTTATCGGTATGTTAAATGATCGCTAT
>JAVWKI010000001.1:2064-3827 GCA_036638575.1 Anaerovoracaceae bacterium
TGTATCCGTTGCCTTTAAACGACGGCTAAATGTTGTGGCCAAGCTTGCCGGTAAAAAAGAAGCACCTTCTGAGCGAAACGATCAAAGCAGCGAGGAAACCACACTAGTCAATGAGAATTACTTTAATCCTCGATTTAGCTTTGAATCTTTTGTTGTGGGCAAAAACAGTGAATTTGCTTATTCTGCAGCCCTTGCCGTTGCCGAATCTCCCGCAAGCCAATACAATCCGCTGTTTTTATATGGTGCCTCCGGCCTTGGGAAAACCCATCTAATGCATGCCATCGGCCACTATATCTTAACCAACAACAAAAGCAAAAAAGTTCTCTATGTTTCTTCTGAAATGTTCACCAATGAGCTGATCAGTGCACTTAGAGATAAAAAAATGAGCGAATTTAAAAATAAATATCGCGGTATTGATGTGTTACTTATCGATGATATTCAGTTTATTGAAGGAAAAGATTCCACCCAAGAAGAATTTTTCCACACATTTAATGCCCTTTATGATCGAAATAAACAAATTATTATTTCTAGTGATAGACCTCCCCAAAAACTCACTAGCCTAGATGATCGACTGACTTCCAGGTTTTTGTGGAGTATTACTGCCGATATTCAACCACCGGTTTACGAAACCCGAGTGGCCATTCTCATGAACAAGGCGGAGATCGAAAATATTGAGATTACCGATGATGTTCTGGCAGTAATTAATTTGATCGCAGAAAAAATCAAATTCAACGTTAGAGAACTAGAAGGTGCATTTACTAGGATCGTTAGTTTTTCAACCCTTCTCAAGAAACCGATCAATTTGTCTCTTGCCAAGGATACCTTAAAAGATATTTTATCTTCCAGTGATATGAAGATTTCCATCGATAGCATTAAACGCATTGTCTGCCGGCACTTTGGGATCACCATCAAGGATATGGACTCTTCAAAGCGAACAAGAAACCTTGCATTTCCAAGGCAGATCGCCATGTATCTCTGCAAAGAATTGACCGATAATTCTCTTCCAAAGATAGGCGAAGCCTTTGGCGGAAAGGATCACACCACAGTTTTACATGCACATAAAAAAATTACCAATGATTTGAATTCAGATGAAGACCTAAAGGAAACCATCGAAGAACTCACCGCTCAGATTAGCGGAAGTTAAATCTATGCACAGTGGCTGTTGAGGAAAACTACAAGTTATGCACAGATTTCAAACAATAACTTTCGTTGAAATTTCAAGGTGGATCGTGGTTACTAACAGTATTAACACCCCCTACTACTATTACTACTACAAATATATATAATAAAAGGAAAAATCGGAGGATAGATAGATGAAATTTTCTTGCACCCAGCAAGCTTTGGCAAAAGCATTTAACACCGTATCAAAAGCCGTTACCGGCAGAACAACGGTTCCTATATTAAAAGGCATATTATTAAAAACCACCAATGAGGGAAAATTGATCCTAAGTGCAACAGATCTGGATCTTAGTATAGAGAAAACAATAGACGTAGATGTTTATGAAGCAGGAACAATTGTTGTTTATGCAAAATTATTTGGAGATATTGTAAGAAAGCTTCCAAACGAGGTAGTTACCGTAGAGGTAAAGGATAACGGAAACGTGATCCTCAAGACCTTAAATTCTGAATTCAGCATTATTGGTATGCCTGCAGATGAATTTCCAAGTATTGGAGAAATTGAAACCATAGTTGGTGAATTTTCATTAGATCGAGAAGCCTTCAAAAATATGATCAGAAGAACTTATTTCTGTGCCAGCACCGAT
>JAVWKI010000001.1:3837-11696 GCA_036638575.1 Anaerovoracaceae bacterium
AATTGTTGTGGGGATCTTACTTTCTTTACAAGGAAATGATCTCACGATGGTTGCCCTTGATGGCTTTAGAATGGCCGTTGCAAGGGAAGCTATTGGCACAGGTGAAGAGCGAAATATTATTATTTCCGGGAAAATCCTCTTTGAGATCCTAAAGCTTCTCTCAGAGGTGGAAGAAGATCTTCCACTAACCTTCACCTTAGGGGATAAGAAAGCCATTATGATCCTAGGAAGCACAAAGGTGATCCTAAGGCTGATGGATGGTGAATTTATTGCCTATCAGGATCTACTACCAAAAACCAGCAATACGGAAATGATCGTGGAACGATCTACCTTGCTTACAGCCATAGAACGAGCCTCTTTGCTAGCAAAGGAAGGCAAAAACAACTTGATCCGATGCACAATCAAGAACAATTTACTGTGTATTACTTCTGCATCGGAAGAAGGTCAAGTGAAAGAAGAGCTAATTATGGAAAAAACAGGAGAAGATCTGGAAATTGGCTTTAACTCAAAGTATGTGATTGATGTTTTAAAGGCGGTAGATGAGGATCAAGTGAAATTTCAGTTGAATACCAGCATTACCCCTTGTATTATCCGTCCAATGAATGGGGATGCCTTTGAATATTTAGTGTTGCCGGTAAGATTGCCATCAAATTAGTATGTATATTAAACGAATTATACTGGAGAAATTCAGAAATTACGATCACGCGGACATTTCCTTTGATCCTAGAGTGAATATTTTCCTGGGAGACAATGCACAAGGGAAGACCAATTTACTGGAAAGCATTTACCTTACTTCTACGGGAAAGTCTTTCCGTACAACAAAAGAAAAAGAATTAATCAAATTTAATGAAGAATTTTGTCGGATCCGTCTTGCTTACTTTAGGGAAGAAGACGGATCTATTGATATTGCCATTAATAGAAATGGGAAGAAGCTGGGAAAGGTAAATGGGATCAAAATAGAGAAGAATGCGGAGATCCTAGATAATGTTTTGGCGGTGATCTTTTCTCCGGAAGATCTTAAGATCGTAAAAGAAGAGCCGGAAAAACGGCGGAAATTCATTGATCGAGAGCTTAGCCAGCTGAAGCTTTCTTATTATCGTAACCTGAACGTATACCAAAAGGTGCTAAATCAAAGAAATGTGTATTTAAAAGAAAAAAACATCGATCTTTTTGCATTATCTGTTTGGGATGAGAAGCTTGCCGAGTATGGCAAACGATTAATTGAGGATAGAGCGTGGTTTATTCAAAAATTAGACAAAATCAGCAAAAAAATACATTGGCGGATTACAGAAGGCAAGGAAGAGCTTCAATTAACCTATGCACCAAGCATTTCCTCCAATGAAGATTTTTTGGCGATATTACTGGAGGGACAGGAAAAAGATCGTTATCATGGAAATACGGCCAAGGGACCACACAAGGATGATTTTGAGGTTTCGATCAATGGGATCAATGCAAGAAAATTTGGATCTCAAGGCCAATTAAGAACGGCAGCCTTATCTCTAAAAATGGCGGAAATTGAGCTGATTAAGGAGGAAAAAAATGAATTTCCTATCTTGCTTTTGGATGATGTTCTTTCAGAATTGGATTATAAGCGGCAGCGGATGCTCATTCATTCATTTAAGGAAGTTCAGTTGTTCATTACCACGGCAGAAATTTCAGATATGCTACTGGAATCCCTTCCGGGGGGAAAGAAAATTTTTATTCAAGAGGGAAGGATCTCTCAACTGTAAAAAAATGCAAAATCTCAAGAAGGATACCCCCTCATAAAACCCTACCTATAACCGTTAAAATGGACTTTTGACAGAGTTAAAACGGAATTTAAAACTTTCACACCGCAAGAATGTATTATTCTTGTAAAAAAGGCGTTTTTGATATATAATGATGAAATGTATTTTTATGATTAAGAGGTGATTAGATGGTAGCAGATACCCAAAAACAGAAATATGGCGCGGAGCAGATCCAAGTTTTAGAAGGCCTTGAGCCGGTTAGAAAAAGACCCGGAATGTATATCGGCTCAACCGGAGAGAAAGGTCTTCATCATTTAGTTTATGAAATTGTAGACAATTCGGTGGACGAAGCCTTGGCAGGATATTGTTCCACCATTAACGTTACGATACAAAAAGATAATTCAATTAAGGTGGAGGATGACGGCAGAGGTATGCCGGTAGATGAACACCCAAAATTAAAAATTCCTGCGGTTGAAGTAATCCATACGGTTCTTCATGCCGGCGGTAAGTTTGGCGGTGGCGGATATAAGGTATCCGGTGGACTTCATGGGGTAGGTGCATCGGTAGTTAACGCCCTATCTACGCGAATGGAAGTAGAGGTTAAACGAAACGGAAAGATTTATTCTTTGGCATTTTCACAGGGAAAAACCGTTGAAAAATTAAAAGAAATCGGAGAATCAAAGAAAACAGGATCAAAGACAACCTTTTGGCCTGATGGAGAAATTTTTGAGGAAACGATATTTGATTATGGTACACTACAGCATCGATTGAGAGAAATGGCCTTCTTGAATAAGGGGATCAAGATTCTGTTAAAGGATGAGCGAGAAGGACAAAAACGTAAGGATGAATTCCACTATGAAGGTGGGATCAAGGAATTTGTAAAATTCCAAAACGAAAACAAAGAGGCCATTCACCCGGATGTTGTTTACTTTGATGCAGAAGGAAGAGACAAAAACGGTAAGGGTGGAGATATGCAGGTAGAAATTGCCTTGCAATATACCACAGGATACAGCGAGGTTGTGCTTTCTTACGCCAACAATATTAATACTACCGATGGAGGCTTCCATTTGGTAGGGTTTAAGACTGCCTTAACTAGAGCGATCAACAACTACGCCAGAAAAGAGAACATCCTCAAGGACAAGGATGAGGCGTTAACCGGAGATGATGTAAGAGAGGGCTTAACTGCGGTAATTTCTGTGAAATTAACCAATCCTCAATTTGAGGGGCAGACAAAGGCAAAGCTTGGAAACAGTGAGATGAGAGGGTTTGTGGAAACAACCACCAATGAAAATCTTATTGCTTTTTTCCAAGAAAACCCAAAACAAGCAAAAATTATTATTCAAAAATGTTTAGATGTGGCCAGAGCAAGAGAGGCAGCTAGAAAAGCAAGAGAAGTTTCAAGAAAAACAAATACCCTAGATGGTTTATCCTTGCCGGGTAAGCTAGCGGATTGCTCAGAGAAGGATCCTTCCTTAAGTGAAATATTCCTGGTGGAGGGAGATTCCGCGGGAGGCTCTGCAAAACAGGGCAGAGATAGAGCAAGACAGGCGGTATTGCCTCTTCGAGGTAAGATCTTAAACGTTGAAAAAGCAAGGTTAGATAAGATTTTAAACTCAGAAGAAATTAAAAATATGATTACCGCTTTTGGTTGTAATATTGGTGAAGATTTTGATATTGCTAAGCTTCGATATCACAAGATCATTATTATGACCGATGCGGACGTGGACGGCGCACATATTCGAACGCTTTTATTGACCTTCTTCTATCGTTATATGACACCACTGATTGAAGGTGGGTTTGTTTATGCTGCACAGCCACCACTATTTAAAACCAAAAAGGGAAAGAAGGAATATTATACTTACTCGGAACGAGAGCAGGAAAAGCTAATGGCCAGTCTTGCAGATCAACCAGGAAAAGCGGATATTCAGCGATATAAGGGTCTTGGAGAAATGTCCTTCCAACAGCTTTGGGAGACAACTATGGATTTTGAGCATCGAACCTTGATTCAAATTACCTTGGAGGACGTTGCTGCGGCAGATACAATATTTACCACCTTGATGGGAGATAAGGTACCACCAAGAAAGAAATTTATCGAAGAAAATGCAAAATATGTACACAATTTAGATATATAGAAGGGAGGACTTTGATAAGATGACAAATTTATTAGAAGATCAGAAATTAATACAACACGAAATACATAGTGAGATGAAAAACTCCTACATCGATTATGCCATGAGTGTAATTGTTGGGCGAGCCCTTCCGGATGTAAGAGATGGAATGAAGCCGGTTCACCGAAGAATCCTTTATGGAATGAGTGAGCTCGGGGTAACTCCGGATAAGCCACACAAAAAATCCGCACGTATTGTGGGTGAAGTAATGGGTAAATACCACCCCCATGGAGATAGCTCTATCTATGATGCCATGGTTAGAATGGCACAGGACTTTTCTACAAGATATATGCTTGTAGACGGCCATGGTAACTTTGGTTCAGTGGACGGAGACGGTGCGGCAGCTATGCGATATACGGAAGCAAGAATGACTCCATTTGCATTACAAATGCTCCGTGATATAGAAAAAGAAACCGTTGATTTTATGCCAAACTTTGACGAAGAAGAGCAGGAGCCGGTGGTACTGCCATCTAGATTCCCAAATCTTTTGGTCAATGGATCAAATGGTATTGCCGTTGGTATGGCAACCTCTATTCCCCCGCATAATTTAAGAGAGGTCATTGATGCAGCAGTATATTTGATCGATCATGATGATGCGGATATTGAGGATTTAATTAAGATTGTCAAGGGTCCGGATTTTCCTACCGGATCCATTATCATGGGCAAAAATAGTGCAAAAGAAGCCTACAGAACCGGCCAGGGAAAGGTTGTTGTTCGAGCAAAAACTGAAATTGAGGAAACAAAACGTGGTCGGACACAGATTGTGATTACCGAAATCCCGTTCCAAGTGAATAAATCCAGATTGATCGAAAAGATCGCTATGCTGGTAAAGGAAAAAAAGATTGAGGGAATTTCCTTTATTCGAGATGAATCCAACCGTGATGGAATGCGTGTTGTGATCGAATTAAAGAAGGATGCAAATCCAAAAATAACCCTAAATCGACTATATAAACACACACAGCTACAGGATAGCTATTCTATGATCATGATCGCGCTTGTGGATGGTCAGCCAAAGATATTGACGCTTTATGAGATCTTGGAAGAGTATCTGAAGCATCAAAAAGAAGTGATGACCAGAAGAACGATCTTCGATTTAAACAAGGCAGAGGCAAGAGCCCATATCTTGGAAGGTCTTCGTATTGCGCTAGACAATATTGATGAAATCATCAAGACTATTCGATCAAGCTATGATGATGCCAAAGGGAAGCTGATGGAAAACTTCGGCCTTTCTGACCTTCAAGCTCAGGCGATTTTGGACATGCGACTTGCTCGACTACAAGGCCTAGAGCGAGAAAAAATAGAAGCTGAATATGCCGAGCTACAAAAGAAGATCGCTTACTACAAAGAACTATTGGCAGATGAAAAGAAGCTAATGGGCGTAGTCAAAGAGGAAATATTGGAAATCAGAGACAAGTGGGGCGATGCAAGAAGAACAAAGATTGTCGCAGCTGTGGATGAATTTGATGAAGAAGATTTAATTGAAGAAGAAAATGTAGCCATCACCCTTACGCATTTAGGCTATATCAAGAGAATTCCGGCAGATACCTACAAGACCCAGAAGCGCGGCGGCAAGGGAATTATGGGCGTAACCACTAGGGAAAATGACTTTGTTAAGGATCTGGTGATGACCTCTACCCACGAAACGCTGATGTTCTTTACTAATTTTGGTAAGGCACATAAAACAAAGGCTTATGAAATTCCTGAAGCCACAAGAACAGCAAAGGGAACACCGGCAGTAAACTTCTTGAACCTAATGCAAAGAGAGAGAATTAATGCAGTAATTCCGATTAAGGAATTTGCAGAAGACAAATATTTGATTGCCGTAACAAAATACGGAACCATTAAGAAGACCTCTTTGTCTCAGTTTGACACCAATAGAAAGGCCGGCTTGATTGCCATTACCTTGAAGGATGGGGATGAACTGGTAGGAATTAGAGAAACCTCCGGTAAAGACAATGTAATCATTGTTACTAAGCAAGGGAAGTGTATTTCCTTCTCTGAAGACGATGTAAGACCGATGGGAAGAGTTGCCGGTGGTGTTCGTGCCATCAAGCTTGAAGACGGAGATGAAGTCGTTTCGATGAATTTGGTTCATGATGACGAAGAATTACTTGTGGTAACACAAAAAGGGTTTGGTAAGCGAACCTCAGTAAGTGAATATAAGATCCAGGTTCGAGGCGGTAAGGGATTATTGACCTATGACAAGGGTAAATTTAAGAAAACCGGAGAATTAATCGGTGCCATGGTTGTAGATAAAGACGATGAGGTATTGCTAATTAATTCAGATGGTGTAATAATAAGAATCAAAGCAGGGGACGTTTCCAAGTTGGGAAGAGCCACCCAAGGCGTAAAAATAATGCGTGTATCTGAGGATGCCAATATTATTTCCATGGCCAGAGCCATCAGAGAGGATCTTGACGAGGAAGACCAAGGGGTTGAATCTAAAGAAAATCAACAAATCAGCCTGGATACTCAGTCTGAAAAATAGGAGAGTTATATGTCGGAAGTATTAAAAATGACAATACCGGGAGATCCGGAATATATTAAGATTGCAAAGATGGCTGTGGGTGCAGCAGCCTCTCTTTGTGGCTTT
Source organism: Anaerovoracaceae bacterium (assembly GCA_036638575.1). Taxonomy (GTDB): domain Bacteria; phylum Bacillota; class Clostridia; order Peptostreptococcales; family Anaerovoracaceae; genus JAXGRD01. The sequence goes on from JAVWKI010000001.1 coordinate 10,326, forward strand.
AACTTTGAATGTGTTGAGGACATTCGCATGGCTGTAGGGGAAGCATGTAAATGCATAACCTGCCACGGTCATGATGGCTGGAGTGAAAGCTATAATTTAACTTGTCACATGGAAGGAGAGTCCATGAGCATCCTTGTGGAGGATTCCCTTTCGGGAACGAGAGTTGCCAAAGGTAAGCGCCCGTGCTTAGATTGTCCCAATGAGGGAAATTTAAGTGTGCAAATTATCAGATCCCTAATGACAGAGGTAGAATTAATCAATGCGGGAGAAGGCTGCAAAAGCATTAAAATGGGGAAAAGCAAATGCTAGACAAAAAAATGTTTGAAGAATACGTTGAGAGTCGAGATGTAGAGTTAAGAAACAAAATCGTCGAGGATCATTTGTATATGGTGGACATTTTAATACGAAAATATTTGGGTAAGGGCGTGGAAAAGGAAGATCTTTATCAGGTTGCTGCCTTAGCCCTCATTTTTGCTGTGGAACGATTTGATCCATCTAAGGGATATGAATTTAGCAGCTTTGCCACACCGACGATTTTGGGAGAAATAAAAAAGTATTTCCGAGATAAAGGTTGGAGCCTTAAGGTTCCAAGAAGAATGAAAGAAATTTCCATTGCGGTACCGAAGATGAAGGAAGAGCTGATTGCCAAGCTAGGTAGAGTTCCTACTGTGCCGGAGTTAGCAGAAGCCATGGGAATCAAGGAAGAAGACTTGCTTCAAGCCATGGAGAGTAGCTTGGCCTATGGTGCTTACTCCTTAAATCAGACCTTCGAGGAAGACGGCGAAGCAGGAGAAAACCCTGTTTTGGAGAAGTTCACTGCACAAGAAGAAAGTGGATATAATCGCTTTGAAAATAGGGAAATTATTGATACGGTGCTTGGATCATTAAGTGATACCAATCGCTATATTTTCAAGAAACGCTTTGTGGAAGAAAAATCCCAGGGGGAAATTGCAAAAGCCTTAGGGGTTTCTCAAATGACCATCAGCAGAGCAGAAAAGAATATTAAAGAAAGGTTTGCAATGGAACTGCAAAAGTAAGGACAGAAAATGAAAAGAGTATTTTCCGGCGTACAGCCCACAGGAAACATCCATATCGGAAACTATTTGGGTGCGCTAAAACAATTTGTTGAGCTTGAAGAAGAAAATGAATGTATTTACTGTATTGTAGATATGCACTCGATTACCGTTCCTCAAGATCCAAAGGCCTTGAGAGAACACACGTTAGACGTAGCGGCATTATACCTTGCGGTTGGTGTTGATCCAAAGAAGTCTATCGTTTTTGTACAATCGGATGTTCCCGGACATGCGGAGCTTTCTTGGGTGTTGACCTGTAATTCATATACCGGTGAATTGTCAAGAATGACGCAGTTTA
>JAVWKI010000001.1:11706-22438 GCA_036638575.1 Anaerovoracaceae bacterium
GCAAAAAAATAAAGGCAGAGAATCTGCACCTACAGGACTATTTACTTATCCAATATTGATGGCAGCAGATATTCTTCTTTACGACACGGATATTGTGCCGGTAGGAAATGACCAAAAACAGCATATTGAGCTTTGCAGAGACGTAGCAACGCGAATCAATAATAAATACAAGAAGACTTTTGTTATTCCGGAAGGAAGATTTCTGAAGGAAGGAGCCAGAATTATGGCTTTGGACGAACCGGAAAACAAGATGAGCAAAAGTGCAGAGAATATTCACAGCAGAATTTCACTTTTGGACGATGAAAAGAAAATCAAAAAATCCATTATGAAGGCGACGACTGACTCAGAGGGAATTATTCGTTTTGATCCTGAAAATAAGCCGGGAGTAAGTAATCTTATGAATATTTACAGTGCTTTTTCTGGAGTTTCCCTTGAGGAGATCGAGCAAAAATATCAAGGTGCAGGTTATGGAGACTTTAAAAAAGACTTAGTGGAAATCACCGTAAATGCCCTTGCGCCCATCAAGGCTAGATTTGAAGAAATTCGCCACTCAGATGAATTGATCGGAATTTTAAAGGATGGAGCAGAACGTGCCAATGCTATTGCTAAACCGGTAATGCAGCGGGTGAAGGATAGCTTCGGACTAGGCTTATAGTATTATCAATAAACAGAATAGAAAAAGGAGGATGTTCGTCCTCCTTTTTTGATCTGAATTTTTAATTTCGACTTAGTTTAGTCCGCCTTGGATTATCGAAAAAATCTTTCCGGAAAGTTCTTTTTCCTCCTGACGGCTAAGCTTATCGGTGCTGATGGGTTGGTGTACGACAATTTCCACGTGAGCTTTTGTAATTGCTCCGGTTTCCTCAAATATTTTTGCTGTGCCATTGATGGTAAGGGGTACGATGGGAACACCGGGCTTGGTGGCCAATTTCAACGCCCCTTTTTTAAATTCTTTCATGGGTCCACCTTGGCTTCTTGTACCTTCAGGAAAAATCAATAAGGAAAATCCTCGTTGCAGGTAGGTGATCCCGGTTCCAATGGTTTTTAGTGAAGATCGTGGATCTTCTCGTTCAATGAGGATACTTCGTACGCGATCGATCCAAGCACCATAAAACGGTACTTTTTCCAAGCCGGCTCTTGCAATGAATCCAAACTGAACTTGATCTAGTGCCGCGCAGAGTACGGGAATGTCCGCGTAACCTTGATGGTTACAAACGTAGACTACCGGTCCGACCTTGGGAAGGTTTTCCTTGTGGTGAACAGTGTAGGTTACGCCTACCTTGGAGAGGATCATTTTTCCCCAAGAGCTCATGGCTTTAAGTAGGTATTCTTGTTCGGTTTTGTCGTCGCCTTCTGCTCGCGCCTTTGCAATGGCTTGCTTATATTGGCCAAGCTCAGGGAGGGAGGAATAGGCGTTGATTAATCCGGATAAATTTTTAATGATTTTCATGTTTTTGCTTTAACTCCTCTACGCCGTCATAGATGATCTGAAAGACAACATCTGACAGCTCCTTTTCTTCTTGCTTGGAAATCCCCTTTGTCTCAATGGCAGGGTGGATGATCAAGTCTACAGGTGCGCCGCGAAGAACACCGGTTTTTTCGTATACCTCATGGGTGCCGTTTAAGCTGATTGGAATAATGGGAACACCGGGCTTGGTGGCCAATTTCAATGCCCCTTTTTTGAACTCGTTCATTGGGCCGCCCTTGGCTCTTGTACCCTCAGGGAAGATCAACATGGAGAATCCCTGGTTGATGTTGTCTATTCCCTCGGAAATCGCCTTCAAGGAGGCTCTGGCGTCATCTCGTTTGATCATGACACTACGGATTCGCTTCATCCAAGTACCGTAAAGCGGTATTTGTTTCAGATTATCTTTGGCAATGAATCCAAATTGAATTTGATCAAGAACAGAGCAAAGTACGGGAATGTCCGCATAACCTTGATGGTTACAAACGTAGACTACCGGTCCGGCCTTGGGAAGGTGTTCTCGGCCCTCCACGTGAATGGAAACGTGAAAATTTTTCACTAAGTAGCTGCCCCATTTAATGGTTGCCCCCAATATTGCTGCTTGTTCCGCCTGAGTGTCCCCTGACGCACGGGCTTGATCAATTTGTTTTTTTAATGTTGAAAGCCCCGGAAGAGAAAAAAGTACTTTGAAGATTCCGGGTATATTTCTAAATATTACCATTTATTTCTCCTATCAAAATTTATTTATATTATAATATATCATTTTTTTTTGAAATTTGCTACAAAAAGCGGTATACTGTAGAAATAAGAAAAAATAGGAGGGCCGATAGAAATGACAAAGAGTAGAAAGAAAAAGTATATCGCACCAATCGTGTTTGTTGTACTGGCGATCCTTTACGAATTTGCCATGGTCGTTGCGTTAGTTGGATTTGATGTCTTTGAGGGCAAGTCCTTTTGGATACCTTTATTGGTGATGATCATTCCGGCAGCTGTGGCGGTGGCCCTTATTGTGGTGCTTGTAGAGCGCATAAAAGAAATTAGAGGAGGGGAAGAAGATGTTGCTTCTAAATATTAATTACGTGCCGGATCAAGAAATCATTGCCCTTGGTATTGTAAAGGGAAATGTGGTTCAGTCCAAAAACGTAGGAAAAGATTTTATGGCTGGCATGAAGAGCTTTGTGGGCGGAGAGCTTCACGGATACACAGAAATGCTTAGCGAAGCGCGGCAGATTGCAACCAAGAGAATGGTAGATGAAGCAGAAGCTTTAGGTGCAGATGCAGTAATTCGAATCGAATACGCTTCCTCGGCAATTCTGCAAGGAACAGCAGAAATTATTGCTTATGGAACAGCGGTGAAATTTAAATAAATGAAAAAAATTCAAGGATTAATTATAGGGATTGCGGTGATTTGTTTTGCTGCAATTACCTCTTGTGTTGTGTATTTCGGAACTCCGGAAATTGATACTTTGGTTACAAATTGGTTTTATCAGCTTCGCGTGCCGGGGTTGAATACCTTGATGGAATTAATTACCTATGCAGGAAACTGGGAATCCATTACGATTCTCTGTTTACTTCTTTTAATTTTTGAAAAAACCAGAGTGCCTTACGGAATTCCCGTTGCGGCTACTGCCATAGGAACTACAGTGATCAAGTCTATCGTTAAGCCGATTGTTGCAAGACCTAGGCCGGATGTAGCAATGCAGCTGATTAGTGAGGGAGGATATTCTTTTCCTAGCGGTCATGCCATTACTTCAATTGCCGTGTACGGGTTATTAATTTTTTTGGTTCACCAATATATGGAGGATCGAAAAAAGGCTATGGGGCTAACGATTGTTTTGGGCATTTTGGCAGTGGGAATTGGTCTTTCTAGAATCTATTTGGGCGTTCATTACCTTACCGATGTGGTAGGAGGATGGAGTGCGGGTATTGCAGTTATGGTTACTGTAATGATGATAAATCAACACATTAGCGCAAAAAAACAACAAATATGACAAAACTGTAATGTTACGGTCACATCCCGGTCACAAGGGATCGGTATAATGAAAAAGAAATAACTAAAAGGAGTGAAAGATGAAGTTACTTAATGCGTTAGCAAAATATGGCGTAGAAAAAGCCGATGAAATCGCAGTAAAATCCGCACTGGGTGAACTCACCTATAGAGAGTTAACCGAGGGATCGGATATTCTTGCAGACTATTTAGATAAAAAATTAGGAGACAACAGAAACCCAATTATGGTGTACGGTCATAAAAACCCGTATATATTGCTTTGTTTTATTGCTTGTGCAAAAGCGGGAAGAACCTATTGTCCTATTGACATCTCTCTTCCCCTATCCAGAGTAGAGGAGATTGCAAAGGTAGCGCAGCCGCCGGTGATCTTGTCCACGGAACAGCTGGAAATGCAGGGAGAAACAATAATTTCCTTAGAAGAAATCAAAAGGATTATCAACGAGGCAGGAGGAAAAATCTCCTCAGACAAGTGGAATAAGCCGGAAGATGTATTTTATATTATCTTCACTTCCGGAAGTACAGGAACCCCTAAGGGTGTACAAATTACAGCGGATAACTTATCCAATTTCTTGGTTTGGTCAAAGGATTTGGCTGGTCACCAAGGAAATGAAACCAAAATTTTCTTAAACCAAGCACCGTTTTCTTTTGACCTATCGGTGTTAGATGTTTATACCTCTCTTTATACAGGGGGAACATTGTTCTTGGTAGATAAGGAAGCACAGCAGGATATGTCCATTCTTATGGACAGACTAGGTAGTTCAGACCTTAATGTTTGGGTTTCAACACCTTCCTTTGCGGATGTTTGCCTAAGCAACCCGGAATTTGATGAAAGCTTGTTAAGACATTTGGAAGTATTCTTGTTCTGCGGAGAAACCTTGACCAGAGAGACGGCCAAGCGTCTGGCAGAGCGTTTTCCAAAGGCCAAAATCGTCAATTTATATGGGCCGACAGAGGCTACAGTTTCTGTTACAGGAGTGGAAATTACCGCAGAGATGATCGCTGGAGAAGCGCCTCTTCCTATTGGATATACCCACGAAGGGACAGAAATCTTAATTGAAAAAGAAGATGGAACCTTGGCTGCTGATGGAGAGCAAGGAGAAATTTTGATTCGTGGAAACACGGTAAGTCCGGGATATTTCAAGAATGAAGAAAAGACCAAGGAGGTCTTCCTTCCGGGAAATACCTATAAAACCGGAGATGAAGGCTTCCTCAAAGAGGGAATGCTTCACTACTGTGGACGGAGAAACTTACAAATTAAATTACACGGATACCGTATCGAGCTTGAAGACATTGAAAACAACATTTTAAAGCTTTCCGGCGTTACCGGTGCAGCAGTATTGCCAAAGGTTGTAGAAGGCAAGGTGAAGAGCCTTACCGCATTTGTGGTGAAGCCTGAGGAAACCAAGAGAGATTTCAGAGCAGGCAAGGTAATTAAGGAAGAGCTAAAGGCATATTTGCCAGAGTATATGGTTCCGAAAAAGATTGTTTTTCTTGATGAGCTGCCGATGACACCAAACGGCAAGACGGATAGGAAGACGCTTGGAGGGCAGCTATAATGCAAATATTTGCAGATCTTTGGTTTTTCGCTTACGTTGCAGTTGCAGCGATTCCAGCGATTATTCTGGGGGTAAGAGAAAAACCGATTAAATATTACCTGTTTTTCGTGACATTATTTTTCGTTTATTTTGCCATGAAGGACAATACGCGAGCGTTGATTTATCTGTTGATCTTTTGCTTGTGGCAGTATGCCCTTGTGCGGGGATACTTGTTCATTCGAAAGAAATATGACCGACAAAGTAAATTTTACTTCTTGGCCATAGCGCTGGCGATTGCACCTCTTGCGGTGAATAAGGTGACCTCCTTTGTGGGAATGAGCATTTTGGGATTCCTAGGAATTTCTTACATTACCTTCAAGGTTGTACAAATGGTCATTGAAATTTATGACGGAATTATTGTAAAAACTAACCCATTGTTCTTTTTTAACTTTATTTTATTCTTTCCGGCGATTACCTCCGGTCCGATTGATCGGAGTCGTAGGTTTGAGCAGGACATGAATACCGTACCAACAAGGGCAGAATATTTGGATCTTGTGGGTAAGGGACTGGTTAAGATTGTTTTGGGCGTATTGTATAAATTTGTTTTGGCAGCAGCGGTTTACCAAGGCATCTTGTGGCTTGGTTCCGGAAAGTCGCTTTCCGAAGCATTGATATATATGTACTGTTATGGAATATATTTATTCTTTGACTTTGCAGGTTATAGCCAAATGGCAATTGGTGTCAGCTACATCTTTGGCGTAAAGACACCGGAGAACTTTAATAAACCATTCCTGAGCAAGGATATAAAAGAGTTCTGGGATCGTTGGCATATTACCCTATCTCACTGGTTTAGAGACTTTGTCTTTTCAAGATTCATGATGCAAGCCATCAGAAAGAAATGGTTTAAAACCAAGCTTACTGCTGCTTCCGTCGGATTTTTGATCAACATGGGTTTGATGGGATTATGGCATGGACTGGAGCTACACTATATTATTTATGGATTTTATCACGGAGTATTGCTTGCCCTTACGGAAGCATACCAAAAGAAATCCAAGTTTCATAAGAAACACAAGAAGAAAAAATGGTATATTGGAATTTCATGGTTTATTACGTTTAACTTAGTTATGTTTGGGTTCTTTATCTTTTCCGGAAGATTTACAGAATTAATAGGAGGAAAATAAAATGGAAGAAAAAATCTTAGATTTATTAGAAGAAATTTGTGAAGATGATATTGTAAGAGAAGAATTGGATATCGATTTATTTGAAGAAGGCTTAATGGATTCTCTAGGATATACAGAGCTTTTGGTTGGAATCGAAGAAGCCTTTGGCATTGTTCTGGCTCCATCTGAAATCGCAAGAGAAGATGTTGCAACGCCGGCACAGATCATTGAATTGGTAAAAGCAAGGAGCAAGTAGAATGAAAAGAATCGCGGCTTTTTTCACTTCCTTAGTTCTTTTCTTCGCGATCATTATTGGTGTACATTATTATGTGGAAGGCAACCTGGAAATCGAAAACCCTGCGTTCGGTACGTGGGTTAACAGCTATAAATATTTATCCCACGATGCGGTAGCAAAAAACCTGGACGAAAATTCCATGTTGATGTTTGGTTCTTCTGAATTTAACCATGGGAGAAGTACAGCTTATCATCCCATGAATGTGTTTAAGAATCAGACCTTAGAGCCGATGCTTATCGGGGCAGCGTATTCTCAGAGCTTGTCTCATGGGATTACCTTGGCCGCTATGGATTCGTCCATGGAAAATCGAAAAGTGGTTTTGATCCTTTCGCCTCAGTGGTTTACCCAGCAAGGGGTCAAGCCAGAAGCCTTTGCGGTGAGATTTTCAGAGAGCAATTATATTGCTATGCTTGAAAATAAAAATATTCCGGCAAGCTTGAAACAGGAGATTGCAAGCCGTTCAGAGGCGCTTTTGGAGCAAGATCCGACCATGTCCGGTAGGGTGAAACGTTACAACAAAATGAAAATCAACAAGAAGGCCAAGCTAGAGGACAAGGTTTACTACGGTGTACGCAAGGCCTTTGTGCGAGAAAAGGATAATATTTCTGTTCTTACTGCCATCAAGGCCGGAGGAATAGACAAGAAGGAAAAACCAAAGATTACCAACGCACCCATTGACTGGGAAGAAATGAGCAAAAAAGCAGAGACAGAAGCGGAAACAACCGTTTCTACCAATGATTTCTATATCTTGGATAAATACTTTAAAAAGCAATTAAAATCTAAGATGAAGGATCTTAAGGATTCAAGAACGGATCAAAGCTATGCTGCTTCTCCCGAATATGGAGATTTAAAGATCTTCTTAGAGGTTTGTAAAGCAACAAAGATAGAGCCATTGCTTGTGATGATTCCGGTAAACGGATATTGGTATGACTACACAGGGTTTCCAAAAAAAGGAAGAGAAGATTACTACGATAACATTAGAAAGATGGCGGCAGAATATCAGGTAGAATTAGCTGATTTCTCTGCGGAAGAATATACGCCGTACTTTATGGAAGATACTATCCATATCGGCTGGAAAGGTTGGGTAAGGACAAATGAAAGCGTTTACGACTTTTTTAAAGAAAACTAGGGCGAAAATCGACAAGAAATTTGTGCTGTATACTTTACTGTTTCTCGGCATGTTCCTTGTGATCTACTTCTATATGATCTATGGCAGTATGTCTACGGCGCCAAAATTCACCTACGCACAGTTCTAAATGGTAAATAAATGAAAAAATACCGGCTTGGATAATTTCCTACAGCCGGTATTTTTGTGATTTGCAATAGTTTTGATTATTTGATCAATACATTGTTTGGATCTCGATCAAAAAAGATGCTCTTGGAAGAAGTGCTTAAAGGAATGGCATAGCAGATCTTTACATCCTTCTCAAAGTAGCCAAGATCGATAGCGGCTCTTCCTGCAGAGTACATTACGCGGTTATCAATACGGTGATCTGCAGCAATAGAAACGGCAGATCCTACAGCAATGCCTAGGTCTGTTACGTTAAAGGCACAGTGTGAACCGGCGTTTTTACATTGGCCACAATTAGCAAAGCCGCAATAGCCACAAGAAGGAAGGGCCAAAGGAATATCTTTTACGCCAATCAACACTACCCAGTGGGCATTATCTACATTGTTTGCATCTCGGTTAAAAAAATCTTGACCAAGGGCTGCTGCGATTTCTCGCATTTTTGTAGAAAGAGAATCTTTTTCGTTTCCATCTACAGCCAAGGCGACAATCTTATCTGCACCGCAACCCTTTGGTGCGGTCTTTGCAGCGGTGATCATGAGATCTGCAACGGCAAAGGCTGCTGCACGTTCTGCATCAATACTTTTTCTAATCATGATTTACTTCTCCTTAAATTGTTCATATAAATGCTTTCTGCCTTGATAAAGGGCAAAAAACTTTTCTTTTTTAGTTTCTTCGTTGGGATCCTGCATAAAGGCGTAGGGAATGGTTTCATCTACCCTTGCGCGCGCCCATAGCTGCTCTATGGGTTCATCTACAACTTGGATTTCTCCCTGCTTAAGTAGATCAACGCACTGATCATCCAAAATAATTCCATCACCGCAAGCAACAACGATGTTGTCTAGACCGGTATATTCTTCTAGCAATTCGTATTCCTTATTTCGGTACTCATGCTCCCCCATCATCATACATAGCCGTTTTAGGCTGCGGCCGTCTTTTTTTTCGATTTCTTTGTCCATCTCATAGAAGGTGTAGCCCTTCTCCTGAGCAATTGATTTGCCTAGGCCGGTGCGATCGCTTCCCATGAACCCAATTATAAATATTTTCATTATACCATCTCCTTATTTTCCAATTATAGCATATAGTTGATAAATAGAAAATATTAGTATAGAATTAACAAAGTGATGAAATTTTGAGGAGGAACAAGATGAAAGAACCAACATTAATTATTATGGCTGCCGGAATGGGAAGCAGATACGGTGGACTGAAACAAATAGATCCCATAACAACAGAGGGAGAGATCATTATGGATTTTTCTCTTTATGATGGCATGATGGCAGGATTTAAGCGGGTTGTTTTTGTTATCAAAGAGGAAATGGAAGAAGCCTTTAGCGATTTAATTAAGGAAAGAGCCGGGAAATATCTAGATGTGGAATTTGCCTTTCAAAAGCTGGAAAATTTACCCAAGGGATATGGGATTCCGGAAGGACGAGAGAAGCCGTGGGGAACAGCCCATGCCATCTTATCCTGCAAAGATGTGGTGGATGGACCTTTTGCGGTAATTAACGCAGATGACTACTATGGACCGGGAGCGTTCCAGGTGATGTATGATTTCCTTTCTACTCCGGCAGGTGATTACGATTTTTGCATGGTTGGCTATCGGCTAAAAAACACCATCACCGAGCATGGTCATGTGGCCAGAGGGGTATGTAGTGTATCTGAGGCGGGCTATTTGGAGCATATTGTTGAACGAACCAAGATTATGCGTGTCGATGGACAAGTGGCCTTTAGCGAAGACGATGGGGCCTCCTGGACGCCACTGGACGAAGAGTCCTTGGTTTCGATGAACTTCTGGGGATACACCCAAGGAATGATGCAGGCACTAGAGGAACGATTCCCTGAATTTTTGGATGAAGCCTTAGCTTCAAATCCATTGAAGGGAGAATATTTGATCCCGGCGGTTACCGATGCCCTTGTTCAAGAAGGAACAGCCAAGGTAAAGGTGCTTTCTTCTCCGGATAAGTGGTATGGTGTGACTTACAAAGAGGACAAAGAGGGCGTAATGGCAGCATTACAGTCCTTCAAAGATAAAGGAGAGTATCCGGATAAATTTTGGAAGTAGAAAATTTTATTTTTAACTTGCATTATTATTGAAATACTGTATACTATTAAGGTACGCGTGTTAAGCGTGCAACCCTGCGTAAGCATTAGGGCTTGCGCCATTTAGTCCACAGGGAGGTGAAAAAGAATGACAAAATATGAAGTAATGTTCATCATCGATCCTACTATTGAAGACGAAAAGAAGAATGCTACCGTTGAAGCAGTAAAAGGCATCATCGAAGCAGACGGAACAGTTGGAAAAGTAGACGTATGGGGCATGAGAAAGCTTGCATATCCAATTCAGAAAAAGAACGACGGTTACTACGTTGTTGTTGAATTCGAAGCAAGTGAAGAATTGCCAAAGGAACTAGACAGAAGATTAAAGATCTCAGACGTAGTGATGAGACACATGATCATTAACCAAGAAGAAAAATAGGGGGAGTCAATATGAATAGCGTAGTATTAATCGGAAGATTAACCAGGGACCCGGAAGTTAGATATACGGGGGATCAGATGGCAATTGCCAGCTTTTCTGTAGCTATTGATAGACCACCAAGGCGTGATGGAACGAAGGAAACAGACTTTCCACGCATTACCGTATTTGGAAAACAGGCAGAGAATTGTGAGCGTTACCTAAAAAAGGGAAGGCTCGTAGGCATTCAGGGAAGAATCCAGACCGGTAGCTATACAAATAAAAACGGCGACAAGGTTTATACAACAGATGTTGTCGCAGATAGAGTAGAATTTTTAGAATGGGGCGACAAAGACGGAGCGGCCATGGGCGGAAGACCACAGCAAAACCAAGGATATGCACCGCAGAACCAAGGATTTGCACCAAACCAAGGGTATAACCAGGTGCAGGAACAACCGCAGCAGCCCGCAACGCCGGTAGGAATACCGCAAGGGTTCGAAGCCATTGAAGATGACGATATCCCATTTTA
>JAVWKI010000001.1:22448-27911 GCA_036638575.1 Anaerovoracaceae bacterium
AACGATCCTAATCGGAGAGGAGAAAAAACCATGATGGACAAAAGACGTGGCGGTTTCAGAAAGAAAAAAGTATGTCAGTTCTGTGCCGACAAAACAGAGTCTATTGACTATAAGGATGTTGATGTACTGAGAAGATACGTAACAGAAAGAGGCAAGATTCTTCCAAAGAGAATCACAGGCACTTGCGCTGTACATCAGAGAGAAGTAACAAAGGCGATTAAGAGAGCAAGAATCGTAGCATTACTTCCTTATACAGCAGACTAATAAACGAAATTTAAAAGGTTATCTATCTGAATTTGAGCAATCAAGCGGGGATAACCTTTTTTTATTGTCCAAAAGGGTTCTTGTTGGTGGGGCATTTGTGAGGAACATGAGGACAAGGAAGGCAAAATATGCTATAATAGATGGACTTATCAGATAAAAAAGGAGTATTTATGTATTCGAATTTATTATTACTTGTAATTTTAGTTTTGCCTATTCCCATAATCATCAAGGGCATCAAGGGACAGAAGGCACCTTACGGTGTGTGTCTGGATGGTGCTGTGGCGGCAGGAGTAGGAATATTGATGATTTTCATTCTTTCTGCGGTTAATGGACAGAGTGTGGGAGAAGAATTTCAAAAAAGCATGACACTTGCAACAGAGATGCTGGAAAAAAGCGGAATGCCTGAGTATCCAGAAGGAATGATTACCTTTATGGTTAACGCCATGCTGGGAAGTATGTTGATTTTTGCAGTGGTTGTTTCTTATTTGGAATATCTGATCTTGAGTCATCTGATCAAGGTTAAAGGAGAACCGGCATTGCGGCTACCCCCGTTTCGAGAGTTTTCTCTTCCCAGAAATTCGGTAGTTGGTTGGTTTTTTATTTTTATTCTATCCTGGGTGTTGCGCCTCACTGGATTTGGCGCGGCAGATATTGTTTCTATCAATGTAAACCTGATTTTTGAATTTACCTTTGCGTTGCAAGGAATTTCATTGGTGTTATTTGGCTGTCACATGCGAAAAATTCCAAAGGCAATTCCGGTGATTTTAATTATCGTTCTGTGGGTATTAACAATAGGAAAAACGGTATTGTTCGTTCTTGGTATAGCGGATTTGCTGCTGAACTTGCGAAGCAAGATGTTGCCAAGGTAGAGGAGAATAAATGGTTGAGAATAAAATAAATAAAATATTTACGGAGACGATCCCTTTGCCAATTTGTTTGGTGGATAGCAATGGGAAAATTTCCGATGCAAGCCCACGTATAGATGAAGTATTTTTGTACGATGGGATAAAGGGCGTAGATGTATTTGCGCTGACGGGGATAAAGTATGAGGAGCTTGTAGGTGCAGCAGAGAAGGAAACGCCTTTGTTTCTTTCCAGAAACCAAAAAACCTTTAAAATCCTTACTTCCTTCATGGAGGTGGATGGGGCGAAGGAGCTGGCGGTCTACTTTATGGACACCACAAGCCTAGAAGAAATTGCGACGAAATACAAGGAAGAACGACTTTGTATGGCAATCGTGGATGTGGACAACTATGACGAATTGACGGTTAGCTTAGGAGAGGAACGAATGTCTGCCATGAATTCTGAGGTGGATCGAAGGATTCGCCAATGGGCAAGCAAGATGCGTGCTTCGGTGACCAAGTACAACGAACATCGATTCTTCGTGGTTTTTGAAAATAGATATTTAGAGCAGCAGGAACAAAATAAGTTTGGAATTTTAGATGAAATTCGAGAGATTGAGACCGATGCAGATTTTCCGGTAACCTTGAGTATTGGTATTGGCGTTGGGGGTGACAATCCGGGAGATACGGATAAAATTGCCGATGAGGGCCTGGATATTGCCAAGGGCCGAGGCGGAGATCAGGCAGTAATTAAGCGAGGAAATAGCCTAAGCTATTACGGCGGAAAAGCACAAAGCGTAGAGAAGCGAAACAAGGGGAAGTCTAGAATCATTGGACACGCCCTTTGCAGGCTGGTAGAAAGTGCATCAAAAGTACTGATTATGGGACATAGAAACCCGGATATGGACTCCTTTGGATCTGCACTGGGCATTTATCGTTTGGCCAAACCGCGAAACAAAGAAACGTATATTATTGTTAATGGATTCAACGAAGCCTTAGATGTGATGTTTGATCAGGTTAAGGAAGAAGGAAACCATGAAATCATCAACAATAAAAAAGCGGAAGCCATAGTGGATGAGCGTACGCTGGTCATTATGGTAGATACCCACAGGCCGAGTATTAGCGAATTCCCAGGAATCTTTGAGAAGGCTGGGCGTTCAGTGGTCATTGACCATCATCGAAAGGCCATGGAGTCCCTAGACAGTGCTACCTTAAGTTATACCGAATCCTATGCCTCTTCCACAGCGGAATTGGTTACGGAGATCTTACAATATACCATTGATCGAAAAAGCTTGCTGAAGATTGAGGCAGACGCTTTGCTGGCAGGAATTACGGTGGACACCAACCGGTTTTCTGTAAAAACCGGGGTAAGAACCTTTGAAGCGGCAGCCTGGCTCAAGCGTGCAGGAGCGGATTCGGCAGATGTAAAGAAATTCTTCCAGACAAATCTGGATACCTTTAGAACCAGAGCCAAGTGCATTGCTTCTGCAGAAATCACAGAAGAGGGAATTGCCTTTGCGGTTTGTGAAGGACAACATGTCAACTCACAGATTATTAACTCCCAGGTGGCCGATGAACTATTGACCATTAGGGGAATCAAAGCCAGCTTTGTTGCCGGACAGAACCAAAACGGCAGAACCATACTGAGTGCACGATCCATAGGGGAATTGAATGTACAGGTTATTACAGAAAAATTTGGGGGCGGCGGACATTTGAATACTGCCGGAGCGCAGATGAATATCAGTCCGGAAGAGGCCATAGAAAAAGTAAAAGAAATTTTGGAAAACGAGTGAAGCGTAAAGCACCGTAGAAATGGAGTGAAACAATGATCGTAATTTTATTAAAAGATGTAAAGGGAACGGGTAAGGCAGGAGATGTTGTTAAGGTAAGCGATGGATATGCAAGAAATATGCTATTACCAAAAGGTATGGCAAAGGAAGCTACTGACGGCAATGTAAGAAACCTAGAAAAGCAAAAGGCAATGGCTGCAGAAAAGCTTGCAGAAGCAAAGGCAGCAGCAGAAGAAACCGGCAAAAAGCTTGAGGAAATTGTGGTGAACATTGTAACAAAAGGCGGCGAAGGCGGCAGATTGTTTGGATCAATCACCTCAAAGGATATTGCGGAAGCCTTGGAAAAGCAAACGGGAATTACCGTGGACAAAAAGAAAATTGTTTTAGACAGCCCAATTAAGGCAACAGGGGAAACTACTGTTGTGGTAAAGCTCTTTGCTGAGGTAAGTGCAAACCTTAGAGTGAATGTATCGGTATAGGAGGAAAGCTCATGGAGAGAATTCCGCCACATAATGAAGAAGCCGAAAAATCGGTATTAGGTGCTGCAATGCTCGACAAGGATGCCCTCTATGATGTAGCGGAAAAGGTTAAGCCGGATGATTTTTATAATCAGAACCATAAGGAAATCTTTGAAGCGATTATGGAGATTAACCGAAGAAATGCGCCGGTAGATATGCTGACGGTATGTGAAGAACTAAAAAAGAGAAACTCGCTGGAAATGGTGGGAGGACGAGGTTATGTTGCCACACTATCCTCGGTGGTTCCTTCTACCTCCAACGCAGGAGAATATGCAAAGATTGTCTCTGAAAAGGCAGAAATGCGTCGCTTGATTATTGCAGCGGGAGATATTTTGGAAAAAGGCTATGGGGATGGGGTTTCTGCGGGAGCGATCCTGGACTATGCCGAACGAACCATCTTTGAAATTGCCCAAGGGAGACAGAGCAAAAACTTAGTGCCCTTGCGGGATATTCTTTTAGAAAATATGGATATGATCAGTGAGCGATCAAAGACAAAGGGTATGGTTACCGGGGTTACCACCGGCTTGATCGATTTGGATCACAGAACCAGTGGCCTACAAAAATCGGATATGATCATCCTAGCGGCAAGACCATCTATGGGTAAGACTGCCTTTTCCCTTTGCGTTGCAAGAAATGCGGCGGCAGCGGGGAACAAGGTATTGATCTTTAGCTTGGAAATGAGTAAACATCAGCTTTCTCAGCGATTAATCGCCATGGAAGCCGGGGTGGATGCACAAAAACTTAGAACCGGAGATCTGGACAGTGGAGACTGGAACAAGATAACCACCACCATTGATCGTTTGGGAGAAGCAGATATTACCATCGACGATACTGCGGGAATGTCGGTGATGGAAATGAAAAATAAGTGCCGTAGGCTCAAGGCGGAAAAAGGCCTAGATCTAGTGGTGATCGACTACTTGCAGTTGATGAGCTTTGAGGGAAAAAGTGAAAGCAGGCAGCAGGAGGTTACGGCCATATCCAGAGCATTGAAACAACTGGCCCGTGAGATGGACTGCCCGGTGATCGTCTTGTCTCAGCTTTCTCGTGCCACAGAGACCAGAACTGAACACCGTCCGATCCTTTCCGACCTTCGAGAATCCGGAGCAATCGAGCAGGATGCGGACGTGGTATTGTTTCTTTATCGAGATGAGGTTTATAATCCGGAAACGGAAAACCCGGGGGAATGTGAAGTCCACATCGCAAAACAGAGAAATGGCCCAACGGGGGTAGTAGAAGTAATGTGGCAGAGCAGTTACACGAAATTTGTGAACAAAAGTAACAGAGGAGGACCGTTTTAATGAAGATTACAGCTGAAATGAATGTATTTGAAGTATTGGATAACTATCCTGAATTGGAAGATATCTTTGAAGATCATGGACTACCCTGTGTAGGCTGTCCAGGATCAAGCATGGAGAGCATTGAGGAGGCTGCCGACGGCCACGGAGTGGATTTAGCAGAACTTCTTGCAGCGATCAATGGTTTTTTGGAGCAAAAATAAATGGCCTTTAAAAAAGAGAAAAGCAAAACCTGGTATCTACTAGACACACAGGTAGAAAATCTTTTTATTTGCGAGTATATGCCCGACACGCCCGGGGATTATGTGAAGGTATATCTTTATGCCTTGATGGAAGCCGGGCGAGGCGGCGAGCTAAGCGAAGGGGATTTGGCCAAGAGATTAAACCTTTCTTCTCAAGATGTTGCAAAGGCTTTTTTGTATTTCGAGCAATTGGGAATGATGAAGCGGGTACAGGGAGATATGGAGCTGTTTTCCCTAAAAGAGCGTCTTTATGGGAATAAAAACGCCCATAGAGAGACGGTGGCCACGGAGAAGGGCAGAAAAATCTTGGATAATGGACCGTTAAAGGAAATGATTCGCGAGATCCAAATGGCTACGGGATGTTTTCTTTCTACCGTAGAAGCAACGGAGATCCTAAGCTGGATGACCGATTATAATGCCTCGGCAGAAGTAATTGCGGGGGCCTATGTTTATTGTAATGAAAAAGGGAAAACCAACTATAAGTACGTAGGAAAGGTTGTTAAAGATTGGGTA
>JAVWKI010000001.1:27921-40453 GCA_036638575.1 Anaerovoracaceae bacterium
CGAGGCTTCGCTACCAAGGAGGATATTGAAAAATATCTGGGAGAAACCGATCAGCGTCATTATGCTTATAGTAGAGTAATGAAGGCGCTAGGCTTTCATCGTACTGCCACGGAAGAAGAAAAGCGGATCATTGATCAATGGATGGATGAACTGAATTGCTCTATGGATAGCATTTTGGCAGCATGCGGAAAAACTGCGGGGATTCCCAATCCAAACATTCGCTATGTCAATGCAGTGTTGACCAATAAGCGAGAAACCGGAGCGAAGCCGGTGAGCAGGAACTCCGTTAAGGAATACTATGAACAGCTACGGCAGGCTGCTACAGAGCGGGCAGAGGCTGCCAGAGAAGAGGTTTATCTTCAGCTGCCGAGAATTAAGCAAATTGAAGATCATTTGGTTGAGTGCAGCATGGAGCTTTCTAAGATTATGATTACCGGAGGCACAGATAAGAGTAGCCGGATCGATCGGGTAAAGACTAAGGCGGAGGAGCTAGAGCGAGAAAAAGTAAGATTATTGGCAGAGGCGAATATACCGGTAGACTATATGAATGTGAAATACCGCTGTGAAAAATGCAAAGACACCGGCGTTACAGACACCGGTGAAAAATGTAGCTGCTATATTCAGGTAAAAAACGAAGTAGAACAACTAGTCAACCCGACGCCAAATGGTTGATACTTCGCAAAATATTTTGGTGGGATCATGTTTATCTTCAAAGATAGAGATGATTTCTTTTTTTGAAGGATCCAGAGGACGGATATAGAGGCTACTGCGCACCTGATCCCCTTTAAGACACTCTTTTTTGTAGGTGGCGCGAATATCTTCCAGGTGATGATTTGCATAAAGCGCATCGGGAATATCATCAATGGCCCAGTCGATGTAAGCCGCATTATTGGCATGGCCATTGGTGTCGGTATCTCTTCGGGTTACCACAAAGGATCTGCTTCCTTGCGGCACTTCTTCAGGAAGCTGTGGAAAGGAAAAGCTTTCTGGTCGGAAGGTGCGAAGGGTTTCCCCTGTATAGGCTTGAAAAAATTCTTCATCAAATTTGATGGGCCGTCGTTTTTGGGTATCAATGAGCACCCAGCGGGAGGAAGCATAGCAAAGCTCCCTTCCGGAAGCATCTTCTAGGAGGAAATCGCGATTGGCTCTTGCCCGTTTATAGGGGGCACTCCAAGTTTGGAGGGTCAGCTCCTCGGATTCCTTTGGAAGTCTGGAAATGCGAATATGCCAGTGGGTTAGCACCCAACCCTTGTGATTTTCTTTAAACCAATTTAGATCATAGCCGGCAGTATTGGAATGCAAAATAGCAATGTTTTGCAAAAACTCAACCAGATGAGAAGGCCGTAAGGTCAGCTTGTCATCTACATCGGAATAATCTACGAAATAGTGGTGTGTAAACGCGTCAGTCATAATTCCCCCATTGCATTGAATTGAATATCGATATTTATGGTTCAAGTATAGAACCATAATGTGCCGGGGTCAAGGGAAGTTATTTTGACAATCTTGAGGTGAATGCTATAATGAAAGGTACGATAGGAAGAAGAGGTGAACAATGTCAAAGATATTATTAGTGGAAGACGATATTAATATTGTGGAAAACTTGACGGTATTGCTAGAGGGCGAGGGCTACAAGGTGGAACGTGCCATGGGGCAGGTGGAAGCCTTAGCCTTAATTGGCAAGGAAAGCTTTGATTTGGCCTTGCTAGACATTTCTATTCCCGATGGAAGCGGCTATGCAGTCTGCTCGGCCATTAAGGGGGAGAAGGCTACGGCAGATGTACCGGTAATTTTTATTACTGCCTATGACGATGAGGCCAGTGCCGTTACAGGGCTGGACATGGGTGCGGATGACTATATTACCAAACCTTTTCGGCCAAGAGAGCTGGTTTCCAGAATCAAAAGTATTTTGCGAAGATCAGGAAAAACCAAGGCAGTTTTTGAGCTAGAAAACATCAAGGTAGACTCGCTTAAAGGAACGGTACATAAGGATGGTCAAGAGATCTTTCTTTCGGTTTTGGAATATCGATTGCTGCTGGTATTTCTTAATCATCGAGGAATTGTTTTGTCTAGAAATAAATTGCTGGAAGAAATTTGGGATATTGCCGGAGAGTTTGTTAATGACAATACCCTAACGGTGTATATTAAGCGGTTAAGAGAGAAAATCGAAGACGATCCGCAAAATCCTAAAATTATTAAAACCATACGTGGGCTAGGGTATAAGGTTGGTGATTAAATGGGTTTGTTTAGGAATCCGGAGGTGAAAAAATTATCTTTTTTTCTTTTGCTGGTGACTGGAATTTTTGCTTTGGCAGGATTGTTGATTTCTTCTGCTTGCAGTGTACTGATCCTGCTGCTGGGCCTTGCCCTTTGGGGGGTAAGCCTGTGGTTTGCTCGCCGGCAATATAGGGAAATCTGTCGCCTTTCCTCTGTGGTGGATCGGGTACTTCATGGAGGAGAATTCTTTGCGCTAGAGGACAACAAAGAGGGGGAATTGGCCATTTTGGAAAGTGAAATTTACAAGATGACCATTCGTCTGCGAGAAAATGCACATGCCCTAGAAAAAGATAAAATTTATCTTACCGATGCCATTGCAGATATTTCCCATCAACTGAGAACGCCTTTAACCACCATTAATCTTTTGGTTTCCTTTTTGCAAAAAAAAGAGCTATCTGATGGGGAGCGGCGGGAGCATGTTCGAGAGATCAGCAAACACCTTGCGCGGATCGATTGGTTGATCACCTCCTTGCTGAAGCTATCAAAGATTGATGCAGGAACAGCAGGATTTAAACGAGAACGGGTTCAGTTAAGCGATCTCATTGCAAGGGCGGTAGAACCACTAATGGTTCCCATGGAGCTACGGGAGCAGGTTTTTGATTTTGCCTCCAAGGGAAGGGAAACCTATCGAGGAGATTTAAACTGGAGCGTAGAGGCCCTTGGTAATATTATCAAAAACTGTATGGAGCATACGCCGGAGGGCGGGCATATTTGGGTAATGGCAAGTGAAAATACCTTGTACACCCAGATCATCATTAAGGATAATGGAGAGGGAATTGATCCAAAGGATTTACCCCATCTGTTTGAACGGTTTTACCGTGGAAAAAATTCCAACCAAAGCGGAGTTGGAATTGGCCTTGCACTTGCGCGGAAAATCATTTCTGAACAAAACGGAACCATCAAGGTGGAAAATGATAAACAGGGAGGAGCCAAGTTTACGATACGGTTCTACAAAGGAATTATTGTATAATTACGGAGGAAAACATGGAAATTTTAAGGGTAGAGGATCTGTGCAAAATTTATGGCACAGGAACCAATGCGGTAAGGGCCTTGGATCAAGTTTCCTTTTCTGTGAATAAAGGAGAGTTTTTGGCTATTGTCGGCCCATCGGGCTCCGGAAAATCAACATTGATGCATATTATGGGCGGGGTGGATTGCCCAACATCCGGCCGAGTTTTTGTGGATGGAAAAGAAATCTATCAGCAAACGGATGATCAGTTGGCAATTTTTCGTCGGCGTCAGGTAGGTTTGATTTATCAATTTTACAACTTGATTCCAGTACTTTCGGTATGGGAAAATATTGCCTTGCCGCTGCTGATGGATGGAAGAGTGGTCAATGAGGAACGGATGGAAGAAATTGTCTCGGTTTTGGGCCTTTCTTCTCGGGTAGAACACCTTCCTGGTCAATTATCCGGGGGACAGCAGCAACGCGTCTCCATTGGGCGTGCATTGATCAATGCGCCGGCAGTGATCTTAGCAGATGAACCTACGGGGAATTTGGATAGTAAAAGTAGCCAAGAAATTGTAGAACTGCTCAAGGCCTCCAATAAGAAATACAAGCAAACGCTGGTTGTGATTACTCACGATGAAAATATTGCCCTACAAGCCGATCGGATTATTTCTATTGAAGATGGAAAGATTACCCGAGATGAGGTAGTGCGGGGATGAATATTTTTGAAAAAATCACAGCCAAGTCCTTGAGAAAAAATAGAAGTAGAACCGTGGTTACCTTAATTGGTGTGATGCTTTCGGTAGCCATGATTACAGGCGTGATCGCCTTTGCGGCAAGCTTAAGGAGCTATACCATAGAAGGAGCAAAGGAGACCATGGGGGACTGGTATGCTATGGTGAAACCCATAACTAAGGCACAGCAGGAGGCGCTTACTGGTGCGGAAGGCTTACAACGGATAGGGACCTATGAGGAAATTGGCTATGGCGCCTACCTTGGCGAAGGAGAGGGTTTGCCGAAAAGTGTATTGGTTGCAGGCTATGATGAAGCGTTACTGGAAATGCAAAAAGTGAAATTGACCTCTGGAGCCTTGCCGCAAACAGAACGGGAGGTAATTCTTCCCATCGACTTTCAAGATGAACACCGAAAGACCTTTGCTCCGGGAGAAACCCTTGAGCTTAAGGTAGGGGGAGAGACCAAGGTTTATACCATCACCGGAATCTATACAAAGCCAAAGAACTATGGAAACAACACGCAAGACAAATATGCAGCAATTACTGTGCAGACACAAAAAAATAGTGAACGGATAGTTGCCTTCATTACCACAGAGAAGGCCAAAAATATTCAAGAATTTGTTCAGGAAAATTTTCCCGATAAGGCGGTGAAATATAATCGAGGTCTTCTCCAATTTATGAGTATAACTGGAGGGGGATTCTTTGTTACCTTCACTACGTTTCTTTCCGGATTTTTGATCTTGTTGATTATTTTTGGTTCGGCACTATTGATTTATAATAATTTTTCCCTGTCTGTGGAGGGGAAGCTGAAAGAGTTTGGTATTCTTTCCTCTATTGGCGCAACGCGGCACCAAATTCGCTTAGCGGTTCTTTATGAGGGGTTATACTTTAGCATGATTGCCATTCCTACCGGAGTATTGCTGGGGCTTTTGGGAACGGAAATTACCTTTTACCTTTTGAGGGGAAATTTTGATGATATTATTGAAAACGGAATTTCTACAAGGCTGAGCTTAGATATTTCCTTTGCCTTGATCCTCTTGGCCGTGGGGATTTCCTTTGCTACGATAATGGTTTCTGCTTGGATTCCTGCTGCCAAGGGAAGCAGGCGATCTGCAGTAGAAGCGATCTTCCGTCGAGAAGAGTCGGAACTAATTCAAAAACAGGGAAAATTTTCTTCTCTTTTTTCTCAAAGGCTGTCCTTTCCGGGATTTCTAGCATTGAAAAATTTTAGAAAAAACAGCAAAAAATATCGGGCCACGACCTTATCTTTGTTTTTGAGTATTATTTTGTTTGTTATGGCCAGTACGGTAGGCCATTATTTTGTAAAAACCATGAATGGCGTTTATGGCCACGAAGAAGGCTATCAAATTACATTTAGTGAGTTCCAAGAAAAAGGGTTGATACAGGACCAAAACTATAAGGCACTTAGCGAGGCAAAGGGGATATTAAGCGCTACCCGGGTGAAGATAGGGATTTATGAAGGCATTGGTGGACCGGTGAGAGATGTTGCGGTAATGGAGGTGGAGGATGACTTTTATCAGCATTATCTTCAGCGGCAAGGGATCATCGGGGATCCGGGAATCGGCTTGGTCGCCGTGGAAACGGTAATGTACTATGATTATGAAAACCAGGTTTACAGTGAAATTGCAGCCATTACACCGGGACAAAAAACCATAGATTTAATTACTCCTGAGGGAACAGGACAAACTGTACCCATTTCTGCAACGGCGAAGGGAAGGCCCTGGGGAGCATCGGGCTATGAGGGCCTGCAAATTCTTGTGGGGACAAAAGACAATATCCATCGGTGGCTGAGCAATTACCAGGAAGAGGTAATGGGTCAGATTGCCTTCTTCAATACCAAGACAACGATGGAAACCTACAAAGACATGGAGAGAATTTGCGCTGAACAGGAAATTGAAAAGACCGGTCTAACCAATATTGAAAAAGATAAACGAGTATTGAAAAGCTCACTTTTGATCATCAATGTCTTTTCTTACGGATTTATTCTTTTGCTTTCTTTAATTGCCGTAGCCAATGTGTTCAATACCATATCCACCAATATTTTTATTCGGCGGCGAGAATTTGCCATGCTCAAGGCGGTGGGAATGGATCAGAAAAGCTTTAAGCGAATGCTGTATTTTGAATTTCTGTTTTATGGCATGAAAATTTTGGCACTGGGGATTCCTTTTGCCTTGCTGCTTTCCTTGGCACTGAGCAAGGGTCTTCACCAAGGGTTGACGGAGGGACTTTATATTGCCGGACGGTCGATTTTGATCAGTACCCTTTCCGTCTTTGCAATTATTCTGGCTACCATGAAAATAGAAGCAAGAAAAATAAAGGACTACAATATTATTGATGCAATTAAAGAAGAGAACAGTTAAGGAAGAAAAAAAAATGATGTTGTGGTATAATATAGGGATCTTAGAAATTGAAATATAGGGGGAAACTATGGGCGATAACCAAAAAGATATAGAAACAACCTCCGGAGTCATTGATTTTGAACAAGCTAGGGAGGAACGGGAGAAGGAAAAAAAGGCCAAAAGCTTTAAGGCGAAGCATCGGCGAAGCATTAAGAAGGTGAGGAGAACCTTGGTTTACTTCATCATTATTTCTTCGTTGGTTGCCATGGTTGGTTTTTCCTTATATCATATTATTTCCTTAAAAATAGAGGCACGAGATCTGGAGGCCCAGCGGGTAGCCTTAGAAAAACAAAAAGCAGATCTGGAAGCAGAAAAAGAAACGGTAAACGAACCAGAGTATATTGAGCAGCAAGCACGAAAGCTGTTGCGGCTGATTATGCCAGGAGAGACGCTGTATATCCTGCCTACAGAAGAAGGAGAAAGTAGCGAAAAATGACAGAAAAAAAAATTGCCATCAGCGAGGTAATTGTAGTTGAAGGCAGAGACGATACGGCGGCCATAAGAAGGGCCCTTGATGCCGATACCATTGAAACCCATGGATTTGGCATCAGCAAGGAAACCTGGTCGTTGCTTGCCCGTGCAGAAGAAACGCGGGGGCTGATTATTTTTACCGATCCGGATCATGCGGGAGAGACCATCAGGACAAAGCTTACAGAAAAATTTCCCAAGGCGAAGCAAGCCTATTTGGATCGATATGATGCGAAAAAAGGCAACGATATCGGGATAGAGAATGCGAGGCCGGAGGCAATTTGCAAGGCCCTTGCCGCTGCCAGAGGAATAGAAATTGTTGTAGAACCGCTATTTACCATGGAGGATTTGCAGGAAAACGGACTTTGTGGGGGATCAGACGCTGCGGAGCGGAGAAGAGCTGTGGGAAAACACCTAGGCATCGGCTATGGAAACAGCAAGGGGTTTTTAAAGAAGTTAAATCAGTATAGGATAACAAAAGAGGAATTCAATGAAGCTATACTCACCAAATACCATCAGGGACATCAAAAATAAACATGCATTTAAGCTATCAAAGAGCTTGGGGCAAAACTTTTTAACGGATAAACATATTATTGATAAGATTATTGAGGAATCGTATATCGGGGAACAGGATTTGGTCATCGAAATCGGACCGGGAATGGGTGTATTGACCGCAGAGGCGGCACAACAGGCCAGGAAGGTGATTGCTATAGAGATAGATAAAGGCTTGCTTCCGATTTTGGACTATACCTTACAAGACTATGACAATATTGAGGTAATTAATCAGGATATTCTTAAGACTAATTTAAGGGAAGTCATTGATAATGCGAAAAGGGAAGATCCAGCTATTGAAGGGGTAAAGATAATCGGAAACCTTCCTTATTACATTACTACACCGATCATCATGAAAATTTTGGAGGAGCAGGTTCCCGTTGAAAGCATCACCATTATGATGCAGAAGGAAGTTGCAGATCGGATCAGTGGAAAGGCTGGAAGCAAGGCCTATGGGGCATTGACCGTAGCGGTACAGTATTATTGTACGGTTTCTAAGGTGGCAGCAGTATCAAAGGAAGTTTTTGTTCCGGTTCCGAAGGTGGATTCTACGGTACTCAGATTAGATTTGAGAACAGAAAAACCGGTAGAGCTTCTTGATGAGAAGTTATTCTTTGCTTGCATAAAGGCTGCCTTTTCCCAGCGAAGAAAAACCTTGTTAAATTGTTTAACCGGCTTTGCTGGTATGGACAAGGATGCGGTAAGAGACGCGCTTTTGGAAGTTGGAATTGAACCTACACGTCGAGGGGAGACGTTAACAATAGAAGAGTTTGCAAACTGTGCAAACCGAATGAAAAGAGGAAAAGACATCAATGAATAAAATCAAAAGTTTCTATAGAAAGTATTTACATAACTTTCTTGGTGTTTGTGGTGCGACGGCCATCTTGATCAACTTGATCATTGAGACCTTAGCAAGGCAGACGATCTATGGGGGGGTAGTATTTCTTGTACAGAGCCCATTGGTATTTTTATTTAATACACTGATTATTTTTGCGTGTATTTCTATCGCAATGTTATTTCGCCACAAGGTATTTGCCTTTTGCATTATTTCTGCTACGTGGCTGGGACTGGGGATTACCAACGGTGTGATCCTAAGGAGCAGAATGACGCCCTTGACCACCTATGACATGCTAGAACTAAAGGATGGGCTATCCCTTGCTACAAATTATTTTTCAAAATCACAAATTATTGGGATGATCGTGGGCCTTGTTGTGGTTCTATTGGTCATCATCATTTTGTTTAGAAAAGCACCGAAGGAAAAAGAAAAAGTTAACTATAAACGTGCCTTAGCAACCTTATTGCTCATTGGTATCCTCACTGCAGGGTATGGCGGATTGATGATCAAGACAAAGGTTGTAGATACTTACTTTCCCAACCTAGCCTATGGATATAGAGACAATGGCTTTGTCTACTGCTTCCTGGCTACGTGGCTGGATAAGGGTGTATCCAAGCCTTTTGGCTATTCCCAGGAATTTATAGAAAATATTTTTACGGAAGAAGAACGAGAAAAGACTGTACCGGGGAGAACCGGTGAGGAGCCAAAAAAACATCCAAACATTATTTTCTTGCAGCTAGAATCCTTTATTGATCCACAAATTGCCAAGGATATTACCTTATCTAAGGATGCAATGCCCAACTATCATCGGTTGGCAGCGGAGTTTTCCTCAGGAAAGCTACAGGTACCTTCCGTAGGTGCAGGTACAGCCAATACTGAGTTTGAGACCATGACCGGAATGAGCGTCAAGTTCTTTGGACCGGGAGAGTATCCGTATAAATCGGTTCTTTTGGAAGAAAACTGTGAGAGTATTCCCTTTAACCTGAGACAGCTTGGTTATTCTACCCATGCAATACACAACCACCGTGGCGTTTTTTATGAGCGAAATCGTGTGTTTGGAAACCTGGGCTTTGAAACCTTTACCTCGCTAGAATATATGAACAATGTGGGAACTACGCCAAAGAATTGGGCGAAGGATTATGTGTTGACCGATCAAATTTTGGATGCACTGAATTCTACCGAAAATCAAGACTATATTTATACCATATCCGTTCAGGGACATGGGAAATATCCTACCCAAGAGGTCATTGAAAATCCTGAGGTTGAAGTGACCAAGGCACCTAGCGAAGCCTCCACTTGGGCGTGGGAGTATTATGCAAATCAGGTATACGAAATGGATAAATTTGTTGGTGAATTTACTACAGCCATGAAGGAATACGGTGAAGATGTGGTGGTGGTAATGTATGGAGATCACCTGCCGGCCATGGATAACCTAACAGAAGATAATTTAATAGAAGGTAGAAATACCTACCAGACGGACTATATTATTTGGAATAACTTTGGTATGGAGAAACAGGATCAGGATCTTTATGCTTATCAGATTGGTGCAGAATTGCTCGATCGCCTAGATATTCATAATGGAACCTTTGTTACCTATCACCAAAACCACAAGGACAGCAGCAGCTACTTACCAGACCTTAGGGCATTGCAATACGATGTGCTTTATGGTAAGCGCTATATCTATGGTGGAGAAACGCCGTTTGTTTCCCCTAAGCTCAAGATGGGGGTTAAGGAGATCAAGATCAATGAGGTCATCCAAATTGGAGACAGATATTATCTGAAGGGAGAAAACTTTACAGAATACTCCAAGGTAAACTTGGATGGAGAGATTCTGGATACGGTTTATTTGGGCCCGACAATCCTAGGCTTGAAGGAAGATGTGAGCCCTGAAGATGTAAGCCGAATGAAGGTTAGTCAGGTTGAACGGAAAAATGAAATCTTAAGTACTTCAGAATAAAGGAAGTAAGGTAGCCCATGGCTCCAAGGAGGATAAATCATGGTGAAACTGGAAACGCAACGATTAAGATTAGAGGCTTGGAAAAAAAAGGATGCGGAGGATCTTTTTGCCTACGCACAAAACCCCAATGTAGGACCGCCGGCAGGTTGGGGACCACATAAGGATCTGAAAGAATCCAAGGAAGTGATCAAAGAAATCTTCTTGAAAAATCAAGTTTGGAAGATCATCGAAAAGGAAAGTGGAAGGGTGATCGGGAGCATTGGATTTGAAGGGGATAGACATAGACCGGCAATTGCCAGCAAGGAGCTGGGTTACTCTTTGGCCTATGAATATTGGGGTAGAGGGATTATGCCGGAGGCCGCAGAGGCGGTGATCCGTTACACCTTTGAGCAGGAAGGAACGGAGATTGTCGCCATTCAAACCGGCCCGGAAAATAAACGCTCCCAAGGGGTTATTGCAAAGATGGGTTTTGTCTATGAAGGTACCCAGCGATATGCTTATAAAACCTACGATGGGAGCATAAGGGATGTGCTTGTTTATTCTCTCAAAAAAGAAGAATGGGCAGCTAGAGTAAAGTAAGAAGTTCATTGACGGCACTGTCTACGGTGCCGTTATTTTTTATGGTGATTTCCCCGTAGGCCCTATAGAGGGGAAGGCGCTGCTCCGCCAAATGCTCCAGTGCATTTGGCCCTTGAGAAAGCGGCCTGTTCTTGGTGGATAGATCTTGGATTTCTCGATGGACAAAAACGATGATGCCATTTTGCTTTAGTGCAGCGATGTTTTCCGGATTGAGCACAGCGCCACCTCCGGTAGCAATGACCTGCCCGTGCTCCCTAGCGGCAGCCTTTATTGCAGCGGTTTCCAGTTGACGAAAGGCCTGAATGCCTTGCTGGGAAATAATCTTCTCCGGAGCATCCCCAAGGAGCTTGTCGGTATCTACAAAGCGCATGGATAAGGCCCTAGCCAAGGCTTTTCCTAGGGTAGACTTGCCACATCCGGGCATACCGATGAGAACAATATTTCGCATTTCCTTGGCCAGTAAGGTGAGAATGCGCTGATTTTCTTTAGAAAACCCCTCGGGGCAGTCTTCCCCGCCGTCCTCTGATTCACTGAGAGCCTTGCCGTAGAGAAAGTATTCCGCCGCCAAGGTGGCCTGGGCAACCAGCATGGAAAGTCCGTTGCTGCAGGGAATGCCTCGCTGCTCTGCTTGCAAAAGCAGACGTGTCTTAAAGGGATTATAAATTAAGTCCAAAACGCCGCAGCAATAAGGAAAATTTGCCAGATCAACAGGCTGTGCCTCCACATGAGGGTAGGTGCCTACCGGCGTTGCATTAACAATAATTTCTGCATCCGTAGGAAGGCAGTCATAAGTCACAGGGCCTGTCCTGCTAGCAAAGGTAATGGAGGATGCTCCCAAATCAGTGGCTACCGCAGCAACCGTTAAGGCAGCCCCTCCGGTACCCAAAATCAAGACCTTCTTATGGTAAAAGGAGATCTTTGCCCGGCGCGCCATGGTCAAAAATCCGTGGTAGTCGGTGTTGGTCCCCCTAAGGGTTGTTCCCTGAAAATAGAGGGTGTTTACCGCCCCGATCCTCTTTGCTTTTTCATCAAGTTGATCGCAAAATTCCATCACCGCCTGCTTATAGGGAATGGTAATATTTAAGCCCTTGAAGCTTCGTTTCTTCATGTAGGAC
Organism: Anaerovoracaceae bacterium; assembly: GCA_036638575.1. Lineage (GTDB taxonomy): Bacteria > Bacillota > Clostridia > Peptostreptococcales > Anaerovoracaceae > JAXGRD01. Next base: position 39,805 of record JAVWKI010000001.1, read on the forward strand.
TGAAATGCTTCTTCATCAAATGAGTGGAGCATGTAGTCATATTTCCCCAAGGCTAGGTGGATTTTTTTTGAATAGCTGTAGGAAATGTTTTTGCCAATCAGGCCATAAGCTGCCATTAGATCACCTCCGAATAGCTTCCCAGGAATACAAAAATTTCCGGAGAGGCTTCTAGCTCGCTAAGAAGCTTGATCACCTCATCTGCATAGATGGACGCATCCAGATCAAAGTAAAACATGAACTCAAAATCACTCCCTGGAATAGGGCGAGACTCTAGCTTGGTTAAATTTAAGCCAAGGCAAGAAAATTTTGCGATTAAGTGGTATAGGCTGGTAGGTTCATGGGGAACAGAGAGCATCAAGCTGATCTTGCTTGAACCGGGATATAGCTCCAGTTTTTTGGAAATACAAATAAATCGGGTATAGTTATTGCTTTCGTCTTGAATATTATGGGCCAAAGGAGAAAGGCCATATAAGGTAGCACATTCTTTGGAAGCAATGGCAGCCAGATCCTCACGAGAAGATTCAGACACAAGACGTGCGGCAGTAGCGGTGTTTTCACAGGAAGTGACCTTTACCTGATTTAGGCCGCTGAGAAATTCACCACATTGGCCAATGGCTTGATCGTGAGAAAGGATCTCCTTAATTTGATC
>JAVWKI010000002.1:0-25082 GCA_036638575.1 Anaerovoracaceae bacterium
GCATTTACCAGGAGGAAGAGAACATTTTTGTAAAGACCATTGCGCATCCCATGGAGGAGATTGATCGGTATGAGGAGGTTACGGATCAGTTAGAGATGCGGGTTGCCTTGGTAAAAGCACTATTGAAGGAAAGCCATGTAGACAAAAAAGAACTGAGGGCCGTTGTCGGCAGAGGGGGGCTTTTGCCAGGGGTTAAGGTTGGTGGATATTTGGTTACCGAAGAAATGAGAGAAACCCTGTTATCGGGAATCGCTGCAGCCCACGCCTCCAATCTAGGTGCGTTAATTGCCCATGAACTGGCAAGTCCTTTGGGTATTCCTGCGTTTATTTATGACTGCGTTACGGCAGATGAATTTGATGAAATTGCAAAAGTTACGGGTATGCCCGATTGTACACGGCACAGTGTATGTCATGTGCTAAATCAAAAAGCGGTGGCGAGAAAAATTGCAGAGAAGTATGGAAAACCTTATGATGCCATGCGGATGATTGTTGCACATCTAGGAGGAGGAATTTCCATCGGCGCCCATAGAGAGGGTAGAATTGTAGATTGTATTCGAGATGATGCGGGTCCTTTTTCTCCGGAACGTTCAGGAAGTGTGCCCATGCTCGATCTTATTGAAATGTGCTAGGCCGGAAAATCTAACAAAAAGGAAATGGTAAAACGGGTCAGAGGCATGGGTGGCATTAAGGCCTATTTAGGAACGACAGATCTAAGAAAGGTAGAGGAGATGATCCAAAAGGGAGATCCTCTGGCAAAAAAAATATATGAAGCGGAAGCCTATCAAATTGCCAAAGGCATTGGAGAGATGGCGCCAGTCCTTCACTGTGACTTGGATTGCATTGTGCTGACCGGTGGAATGGCCTATTCCAAGGTGATGACGGAAATGATTTCTGATAGAGTCAGAGGCCTGGGCAAGGTCGAGATTCTCCCCGGAGAAGATGAAATGGAGGCACTGAACCTAGGTGCTTTGCGCATATTATCTGGGAAAGAAGTCGCCAAGGAATTTCACCTTCCAAAAGAAGAAGAATGAAATGAAGAGGTAAGAAAGGAGCAACAGTATTGTTGCTTTTTTCTTCATTGTCTCCCCGCTTCGTGGGGGTTCATTTAGAATGAAATAAGAAGAAACTTGCTCATTTTTTGGAGAGGGTGGTATAATGGAAGAAATATTGCAGAGAAAACCCGGAGGGAAAAATGGACTTTAGCTATTCAGAAGAACAATTGCGACGAAAAAAACAAATTCAAGAATTTAACGAAAAAGAAGTAAAACCGATCTTAAGCCTAATGGAGAAGGAGGCGATTTACCCACTGGAAAGTGTGAAAAAACTTGGAAAAATGGGATATATGGGCATGCCCTTTCCAAAAAAATATGGCGGCATGGAACTGGACTATGTTTCCTATGTTATGGTAATCGAAGAACTTTCCAAGGTTAGCACCTCTCATGGCGTCATCGTTCAAACACACAATGCGCTTTCTGCTTGGCCAATATTTACCTATGGGACAGAAGCACAAAGAGCGAAGTATTTACCCAAGATGTTGTCCGGAGACAGAATTGGTGCCTTTGGATTGACTGAGCCCAATGCGGGAACCGATGCGGCAATGCAGCAAACGGTTGCGGTAGATAAGGGGGACCATTGGCTGATTAATGGATCAAAGGTATTTATTTCCGGAGCAGGAATTGCAGAAGTTTATGTGGTCATGGCCATGACGGATAAGTCCAAAGGGACAAAAGGAATTAGTGCGTTTATTATTGAAAAAGGAACTCCGGGATTTACTGTATCAAAAAACGAAAATAAAATGGGCATTAAGGGCTCTACCGTAGCGGAGCTTGTATTTTCGGACTGTAAGCTTCCCAAAGAAAACTTGCTAGGAAAGGAAGGGGAGGGCTTCAAAATTGCCATGTCTTCTCTGGATGTAGGCAGATTAGGAATTGCGGCACAGGCCTTGGGAATCGCCCAGGGTGCCTTTGATTTGACCGTTAGCTATATGAAAAAAAGGGAGCAGTTTGGAAAGAAGCTCAGTGGATTTCAGGCCTTAGCTTTTGAAATGGCAGCAATGCGGACAAAGATAGAAGCGGCCAGATTCCTTCTTTACCGTGGTGCGGATGTTCGCGAAAAAGGCCTTGGCAACACTACCGTTACCGCAGCAGAGGCTAAGCTTGCCTGTGCCACGGTGGCCATGGAGGTTACCGTTAAGGCAGTACAGTTCCATGGAGGATATGGGTATATGCAGGATCTTCCTTTGGAGCGATTTATGCGAGATGCAAAAATTACGGAAATCTATGAGGGCACTTCTGAGGTGATGAAGCTGGTCATTTCCGGAGATATTTTTGGAAAAACCAAGAAAAAAGAATCACAAGCTTCCGTAAAGTACCTAAGTACACCAGAGGAATTGGTGGCGGTCTTAGAACCAATGTTTGGAACGGAAATCATTTGTGCCGGAGGAAGAGGGGTAAAGAACAAAGAAGGATTTTCTCAGGTAGAAGCTTTGGCAGAGGCGCTGCAAGGCAGCGTTGCAGCATCAAGAGGAGCGGTTCGTGCAGAATTGGCAGAGGAAGACTTGCAGGTTGGGCTTTCCGGTAGGACGGTTAGTCCAAGTGTTTATCTGGCCATTGGAATTTCGGGAATGACACAGCATCTTGCCGGAATGGAGGAGTCCTCCTTGATTATTGCCATCAATAAGAACCAAAAAGCACCGATCTTTCAAGTGGCAGACTATGGTCTTGTGGGAGACAGTGAGGAAGTGTTGCCGCAGCTACTTTCCTTGCTCAAGAAAAAATAAAACAAAGAAATGCCGAGGGAAAAATGAAGATTAAAGAAAACCTTACAGAAAAAGACTTTAAAGAGATGGCGGACCTGGAAGCACTGTTTTATGGAGAAGAGCATATTTCGCCTTATGAAGAAGCTTATGGGTGGTATCAACAATATCCATGGTATAATGTAGTGCTAGAAGAAGACGACAAAATTGTTGCGTTTTTAGAGTTGTTTCCCATGACAGAAACACTTTACCAAGCCTATCGCTCTGGATGCTTTGATGATGATGGATTATCCGCAGAAGATATCGTGGATATTTTTTCCGCAGAGCCGGGACAGTATAATCTGTGCTGGCTGACCATTGCCGTTCATCCGGAATATCGGGGAAAAGGCGCACTGCATCAGCTTTTTGCATACCAAGTTGAATTTTATGAACAGTTTAGGAAAAAAGGGATAATTTTTGATCGGGTGATTACCGATAATGTAACTGAGGAAGGCATAAATTTCTCAAAAAAGCTGGGATTTAGTAAGGTGAAGGATACAATTTTCGGCACAGTAATTTATGAGATGGGCTATACCCAATTTAAAGAGCGGGTAACCGGATAATCGGGATAAGGGGAAAGGAAGTAAGAGATGAAAAAGAAAATAATCTTAGTGGGGCTGAGCTTAGCTTTGCTCTTTGGCGTTACTGCCTGTGGAAGCAAGACAGCGCAGGAAGCGGAAAAAGAAACGTTGACGGTAGCCATGGAGCTCGCTTATCCGCCTTTTGAAACAAAGGATGAACAAGGACAGCCGGCAGGAGTTAGCGTGGATTTAATTCAAGCCTTTGGAGCGTATGTAGGAAAAGAGATAAAAATAGAAAATACCGCATGGGACGGATTGATTCCTTCCCTGGAAACGGGCAAGGCAGACATGGTGATTTCTTCCATGACCATAACCGAGGAACGGCAAAAGGCAGTAGATTTTTCTCAGCCTTACGCCAACGCGATGCTGGCGGTTCTTGCCAATAAATCCTCTGGAATCAAAAGCCCTGAGGATCTCAATCAGGAAGGGCGTAGCCTTGCAGTAAAGACCGGCTCTACAGGTGCTACTTATGGAGAAAAGCAACTATCAAAAGCAAAACTGATCAACCTTGCGGACGAAAGTGCCTGCGTAACTGAGGTTACCCAAGGCAAGGCGGATGGATTTATTTACGATCAGTTGACCATTTACCGAAACCACCAAAAAAATCCGGATACCACAGAAGCGATATTTATCCCCAATCAGCAACCGGAAAAATGGGGAATTGCGGTAAAAAAAGGAAATAAAAAGTTAAAGGAGCAGCTGGATGCCTTTCTTCAAGAGTATAGGGAAAAGGGCGGATTTGAACAGTTATCGGAGAAGCATTTGAAGGAAGAGAAAAAGGCATTTGATGAACTTGGGTTCACTTGGTTTTTTGACTTGAACCAGTAAGGTGGATAGGAATCAATGATTTTAACGGCAAAGAAAAATGAAAAAATAAGCCCCTTGAAGGCAGCCATCAACATTCTTTTGGTAGGAATACTTGTGATTGGGATTTTTTGGCTGTCTCTGGCGACCATAGGCGTACGCTTTGATTTTGGCTTTATTGGGGACTTTTCCTCTCGAATTTGGAAAGGTCTTGGACTAACTGTGGTCATCAGCCTAGGGAGCTTGGTGGTCAGCTTATGTATTGGAATTCTCAGTGGCACGGGGCAAGCTTCGCGGATTTTGGTGCTGCGCTACCTTTCAAAGGGGTATGTAAAGCTAATCCGAGGAACACCCTTGATCATGCAAATTTATCTGTTTTACTATATTATTGGCACAGCCTGGGGAATTGAAAATCGGATCGTTGCAGGGATCATTATTTTGTCCATTTTTGAGGGTGCATATATTGCAGAAATCATCAGAGGGAGCTTTATTTCCATTGATGAAACCCAGCTAGAGGCGGCAAGGGCGGTAGGCTTTGATCAGCGGCAAACCTTGCGTTATGTAATTTTACCTCAGATGGTGGCAAGAACCCTTCCGGCATTAACCGGACAATTTGCTTCAATTATCAAAGATAGTTCATTGCTTTCGATTATTGCGGTAATAGAACTGACCCAGACCATGAGAGAGATCAGTGCGAGCAATTTCAAGATTTTTGAATGCTACGTATTTTTGGGGATTCTCTATTTGTGTTTAACCTTGCCTATAGCGATAATCAGTGAAAAACTGGAAAGGAGATTTAATTATGCAAATTGAGCTTTCTGGAATTTCAAAAGAATTTAAAGAAAAGGTCAAGGTGTTAGATGGTCTTGATTTTTCCGATGACGTAAGTGCCCTAGCCATTATTGGGCCTTCCGGCTGTGGGAAATCTACCTTGCTTAGAATTATTGGCGGCCTGATTCAGCCTACCTGTGGTAAGCTGATCATTGATGGAAGAGAAGTAGAACAGCGGGAGAAGGCATTCCTTGCGTATAGGAGACAGCTTGGCTTTGTTTTTCAAAAGGACGGCTTGTTTCATCATATGCGTGCCAGTGAAAACATTCGCATTCCGCTGGAAACCATTCATGGATTTACCAGAGAAGCGGCAGAGGAGCGTACACTCGCCCTTCTTCGTCAGTTTGGGCTGGCCGCAGATGGGGACAAAATGCCAAGTGAGCTTTCCGGAGGGCAGCAGCAAAGAATTGCCATTGCCAGAGCCATTGCACCCAACCCAAAGCTGCTTCTTTTGGATGAACCAACCAGTGCACTTGATCCGGAATACACTACAGAGGTTTTGGATATGGTCAATGGCCTAAGAAGAGAGGGAATGCAATTTATTATCGTTACCCATGAAATGGGGTTTGCTCGCCATGCTTGCAATAAAATTGCGTTTTTAAGCAACGGACAGATTAGCGAGTATGGAACAAGTGAAGCGGTGTTTTCTCACCCAAAGACAGCCCAGCTTCAGCAGTTTTTAGGCAAGCTATTGGAATGGAAATAATGGCAAACCCTTGACAGAAGACAGCAAAGCCCATATAATGTTTGAGTATGAAAAAGTAAATATAGCGAGGCAGTGAAGAAACCGCCATTCCGGCTAAAACCCTTACAGAGAGAGAATCACTTGGTGAGAGATTCTCGGTGAATCGGAAATGGAGATCAGTTTGGAGCCTCATACCAAATTAAGTGACAGTGATGGCTGTAACTAGGGTGGTACCGCGGTTAAATAATCGTCCCTAATCCGTTTATTACGGCTTAGGGATTTTATTTATAAAAAAATGCCAAATAAGGAGTAGAAATGTTTAAAAAATTATCAGAAAAGCCTATTGCAGAAGTGCAAAATGAGCAAGCGGATCTTTGGGACAAAGAAGATCTGTTACATAAATGTGTAACAACAAGACAGGGACAACCGTCATTTATCTTTTATGAGGGGCCACCTACGGCCAACGGTAAACCTGGAATTCACCACGTAATTGCTAGAACACTAAAGGACTCTGTATGTCGATACAAGACCATGCAGGGGTTTGAAGTTAAGCGAAAAGCAGGCTGGGATACCCATGGACTTCCGGTAGAGATTGAAGTGGAAAAACAGCTGAACATGAGCGGCAAGCAGGATATTGAAAAATACGGAATCAAGGAATTTAATGAGAAATGTAAGGAATCCGTATTTACCTATGAAGGCATGTGGAGAAATATGACCAGAAGAATGGGATATATTATCGACATGGATAATCCATATATTACATTGGACAACAACTACATTGAAAGCTGCTGGTGGATCCTTAAGGAATTCTTCAAGAGCGGACTCATTTACGAAGGGCATAAGATTCTTCCTTACTGCCCACGTTGTGGAACCGGACTAGCTTCTCACGAGGTAGCACAAGGCTACAAGGAAGTTAAGGTGCTGACCTTGACCGCAAAATTTAAGCGTAAGGATGCTGAGGAATACTTCCTTGCTTGGACAACTACCCCTTGGACCCTTGCTTCTAACGTATCCTTGACTGTAGGGCCAAGTGTAGACTATGTTAAGGTAAAGATGACCGAGGGAGACGAAGAAGGCACAATTTTCTATGTGGCAAAGGTCTTGGCCGACAAGGTTTTAGGTGGAGGAAAATATGAAATCCTAGAAGAAATGAAGGGTAAGGACTTAGAGTTTGTAGAGTATGAGCAGTTAATGCCATTTATTACTCCAGACAGAAAGGGCTTCTTCATTACTTGTGCAGATTATGTAACGACAGAAGACGGTACAGGAATTGTTCATACTGCGCCGGCTTTTGGTGAGGATGACTATCAAACGGGAAGAAGATACAACCTACCGGTATTAAATCCTGTAGATGAACAGGGTAAATACACCGATACGCCATGGAAGGGCCATTTTGTTATGGAAGAAGGCCTAGAAATTGAGATCATTAAATGGTTGGCAGAAGAAAACAAGATCTTCTCTAAGGAAAAGATTGTTCATAATTATCCACACTGCTGGAGATGCGGAACTCCGCTAGTTTACTATGCAAAACCTAGCTGGTATATTGAAATGAGTAAACTGAAGGATCAGCTTGTTGCCAACAACGACACAGTAAACTGGTTCCCTGATTTCGTGGGAGAAAAGCGTTTTGGAAACTGGCTATCTGAGGTAAAGGACTGGGCAATTTCCAGAAACAGATACTGGGGAACACCGATTCCGGTTTGGCGATGTGAATGTGGACATCTTGAATGTGTAGGCTCAAGAGCAGAGCTTGTAGAAAAAGCACAGGAAAACATTACAGAGGACATTGAGCTACACCGCCCACATGTGGACGATGTGCACCTAACCTGTCCGGACTGTGGCGGCACAATGAACCGTATTCCGGAGGTAATGGACTGCTGGTTTGATAGTGGAGCGATGCCATTTGCACAGCAGCACTATCCGTTTGAAAACAAAGAAAAATTCGATGAAGAATTATTCCCGGCAGACTTTATTTGCGAAGGAATTGACCAGACTAGAGGGTGGTTCTACTCCCTAATGGCTATCTCTACCTTTATCAAAGGTAAGGCACCATACAAAAATGTATTGGTAAATGACCTTATTCTAGATAAGGAAGGCAAAAAGATGAGCAAGTCCAAGGGAAATACGGTAGATCCGTTTGCACTCTTTGATCGTTATGGTGCAGATGCCACCAGATGGTATCTACTTCACACTTCTCCTGCATGGTCACCGACTAAGTTTGATGAAGAGGGATTAATTGAAATTGTAAGTAAGTTCTTTGGAACCATCAAAAACGTATACAACTTCTTTGTTCTTTATTCCAACCAAGACGGCATCAACCCGGCGGAGCTTTCTGTAGCAGAACGACCAGAGCTAGATCGCTGGATTATCAGCAAATACAATAATTTGGTCAAAGAGGTTACCGAAGAAATGGATCGCTATGACCACATGAAGAGTGTACGAAAGATACAGAATTTCGTTACAGAAGATCTATCCAACTGGTACATCCGACGTGCAAGAAGAAGATTCTGGGGAGAGGAGCTTACAGAGGACAAAAAGAGTGTATACCGAACAACTTACGAAGTGTTGGTGGGTGTGTCACAGCTTATGGCACCGTTTGCGCCGTTCCTTGCAGATGAAATTTATACCAACCTTACCGGGGAAGAATCGGTACATATTTCCTACTTCCCTAAGGCAGACGAAGCCTTAATCGACGTTCATGTGGAAGAGCGAATGGACCTAGTTCGTGACCTAGTTGGTCTGGGAAGAGGAACCCGTGAAAAGGAAAAAATCAAGGTAAGACAGCCGCTTTCAGAAGTTTTGGTCGATGGAAAATATGAAGCCTTGATCAGTGACTTAACTCCGTTGATTCGGGAAGAGCTGAACATCAAAAAGGTAGTATTTGCAAAAGATTTAGGCGAGTACATGAACTACACCTTGAAGCCAAACTTTAAGGTAGCCGGCCCTACCCTCGGCGGTAAGATTAAAGCCTTTGGCGGAGCATTGGCAAAGGCAGATCCTGCGGACTTCCTTAGCGGAGAAGCAGTGACAATGGAAATTGACGGAGAAACCTTTGAGATTACTCCAGATATGGTAGATGTAAAAATCAACGCCAAGGAAGGCTTTGCCGTGGCGATGGAAAACAATATCTTTACCATTATTGATACCTCTCTTGATAGAGAACTTCTAGATGAAGGCTTGGCTAGAGAAATTATTTCAAAAGTACAGCAGCTACGTAAGCAAAAGGACTACGAAATGATGGATCACATCAAAATTTTCGCCAAAGCCGATGAAGAAGTTTCTGCTGCAATGGAAAAGCATAAGGACTACATCATGAAGGAAACCTTAGCAACAGAAATCATCATCAAGGATGGACTGGAAGAATACAAAATCAATGGACACCTTACAGGTATCGACGTAGAAAAGAACGAAAAATAAAATCCTTAAACATATTGTAAATCCCCCGGCACTGCATTTGCAGAAGGCTGGGGGATTTATTTTCCCCAAAAGCATCTTGTTGTTTTTGCATAGATGGTCTATGATAGGAGCAACAGCAATGGGCCTGCGGGCAAGAAAGTACGGAGGAAGAATATATGGATGTGAAAAAATATGGAAATCCAATGGAAATGCTTAAATTGAGAGAGCGCCAATACAAAGAGATTCTTGACAATATGTATGATGAAGTTTCGTGTGAAGACAAAAATGGAACTGTAATTTATGTGAATAAGGCCTATTGCAAATATTATGGTATATCTAAAGAAGATGCAATAGGGAGAAAGGGAACGGATGTTGTAATTCCTGAAGATAGACATAAATATGATTTGATAAAGACACTTACAACGGAACAACCAACATATACTTTAGATGTTCGAGTAAAGAAAGCGGACGGGAGCATTGCTTGGATTCAAGAAACAGGAAAAGCCTTCTTTGATACAAGTGGTGAATTGATAGAGGTCCAAGAGGTAGGGCATGATTTTACATTGATGAAAAGCAAGCAAGAAAAAATTGAAGGGGAGAAAGAGGCCTTGGAAGCAGGTATTCTTGAAAAGAATGCAGAGTTGATGGAGGCAAATGAAAAATTAATAGAAGTCAATGAATACTTAGATAGCATATTACAAAATATATCCGATGGTGTGGCCGTAGTTAATGAGAGCGGTAAACTTGAACGGACGAATATGGTTTTAGAAAAAACATGGGGAGACTTACTTCCGGCGATAGAAAAGAATTTTAAAAAGACAATCGAAGAAGATAAAGATTCACCTATTACAAAAATGATAAAAGAAGGAAAATCTTTTGAGAACTATGAATTGATCATATCTACTAAAGGAAAACCTTTACGTTGTATGGTTTCAGGATCTCCGTTATCTAAAAGTATACACAGAAAAAGTAAAACAGGTGTTGTTGTTATTGAGAGCATTGAAGATGTGCACAAATTAGTTAATCGGATTAGTGGATTTCAAGCGAGATTTACGTTTGAGAATATCATTGGGAACTCAAAAAAAATGGTAGAGGCGGTTGAAACAGCTAAAAAAGTTGCCAAAAGTCAGGCGAGTGTATTGATTGAAGGTGAAAGTGGGACTGGAAAAGAACTTTTTGCACAAGCCATACATAACCATAGTAAAAGGGAAAAAGGCCCATTTATAGCCATTAATTGTGGTGCGATACCAAATGAGTTGATCGAAAGTGAACTTTTTGGTTACGAGGAAGGGGCATTTACTGGTGGAAAAAAAGGAGGAAAGCCTGGTAAATTTGAGTTGGCCTCAGGTGGAACTGTTTTTCTGGATGAAATTGGAGAAATGCCGCTTCCTCATCAAGTAGCACTACTTAGAGTGATACAAGAGAAGAAAGTCGTTCGAGTAGGCGGAGAAAGGGAGATCCCTGTAGATATAAGGATCATTTCTGCAACAAATAAAGAGTTGGAGATGCAAGTAGAAAAAGGTAATTTTAGGCAAGATTTGTTTTATCGATTAAATGTGATTAATCTAAAAGTTCCCTCGCTAAGAGAACGTGCTGAAGATATTCCCCTCCTTGTAGAACATTTTTTAAAGGATGTTGGTTTCAATGATTTAGGCGAAAAAATGTTTAATGAAAATATAATGGGGCATTTAAAGCAGTATGATTGGCCTGGAAATGTTAGAGAGTTGCAAAACTTAGTGGAAAAATCTGTATATCTTTCTAGGGATAAGGAAACGTTACGAGAGATTCTTCCTTATGTTATAAATAACAAGAAAGAGAATAATAAAAATTTTCCAATGGAAGAGAGAAGAACAGAATCGTTTTATGTGAATTTTGAACAATATAAAAAAAGGTATTTGAGTGAAATGGAAAAGAGAGAGAAGGAATATATTCTTTCTCTAATGGATCTTTTTGAAGGGAATCTAAGCCAAGTATCGAGAAAGATGGGGATTGCAAGAAATACATTATATCGGAAAATGGATAAATATAAATTAAAATAATTGCATCAAAACAGAGCGAATAGTGTTCTATAAATGTTACACATTTTGCCCTGTTTTTTTTATGTGAATATATACCATTTACGACAGGAGGAAAACGTTGGAATTTCAGCAAAAAATAAAACAGGAAGGATTCAAAGTTTGGCATAGAAGTTGCGATATATAGTGATAAGGAAATTTACAATTTAGAGAGACAGTTAAAGCTAAGTAGTTTGGAGGGAAAGATGAAAGAAGACATATTAAAGGAAGCATATGACTCAATTATTGAAATTGATGAAGAGCAAGCTATGGAAGTGATTCAAGAAGCATTAAAAGAGAATATTGATCTTGTAGAATTGCTTTCAGAAGGTTTTAGTCGGGGAATGCGTGAACTTGGAGACCGTTTTGGTAGAGGAGAAGTTTTTTTACCTGAGTTAATTTTTGCTAGTGATGTAATGAAAAGTGTAAGTGCAAAAATTGAGGAAAATATGGATAGCAGTGATATTAAGGCTAAGGGTGTTATGGTTATAGGAACTGTGGAGGGGGATGTTCATGATATAGGGAAAGGCATTGTTGCTTCCTTAGTAAAAACAAATGGCATTATTGTACATGATTTAGGGAGAGAAGTTCCTGCAGATGTTTTTGTTGAAAAAGCTATTGAGTACAATGCTGATTTTGTGGGAAGCAGTGCGTTACTTACGACAACCATGGGTGTTCAAAAAGAAATAGAGGAAAAATTAAAAGCCGCAGGTATTAGAGATAAGGTTAAAACTATTATCGGGGGAGCACCTGTAACTGGAAGATGGGCAGAAAAAATCGGAGCGGATGTTTATTGTGAGGATGCAACCGATACCGTTAACTTTGTTAACAGATTTTAAAAGAAGTAACTGTTGAAAATTGATGTTGAAAGGAGCTGATACGATGTCTAGTAATGATAAAGAACATGATTTGGAGCAGCAACAACTAAAAAGAGAAATTAAAGGTTGGCAGATAAGTTTTATTGCTTTGGGCGGTGTTGTTGGTTCAGTTTACTTTCTTGGAGTAGCACTAATTATAAATGATATGGGTCCAGCAGTAGTAATCGCATATGGAATCGTAGGGTTTATACTATTTGGTATTATGATTGCCTTTGCAGAGTTAATTGTTAATTTACCTAGAAGAGGGGCATTTATTGCTTATGCACATGAGTTTTTAGGGGAACCTATTGCTGCAGGGATAGGTTGGTCGTACTGGCTTGCATGGGGTGCATTTATTCCATCAGAGGCAATTGCTGGAGGATTTATTTTAAATTCATTCATAGAAGGTCCAGTAATGTTGTATGCAGGAATTATTTTAGGTCTAGTTACTATTATAAACTTGGCAGAAGTTAAGTTTTTTGCAAGGATAGAATCGGGACTAGCTATTACCAAAGTTGGTGTAATCGTTATCTTTATTATTGCCGCAATTGGAATTTGGCTGGGAATATGGGGAACGGGAGATGGATTCATTGGTACCAAAGTGTTGTTGGATGATACGAACGCTAATATTTTTGACAATTTATTTCCAGGAGGGATTGTCGCAATATTTGTAGGTATGACATTAATTTTCTCAACAGTGGGTGGTGTAGAAATTGTAGGCATGACTGCGGCAGAAGCGGAAGAGCCTGAGAAATCCGTGCCTAAGGCTTGTAGAAGCATTGTTTATAGGGTTTGCTTAGTTTATATTATCCCGGTTATTCTAATTGTACTTTTGTTCCCAACAGAGGAAGCAGGGATCGATGGTTCGATATTTGCGTTAGTACTTAGTACATATGGGTTAAATAAAATCGCTTGGATCTTTACCTTCGTTGTTATTGTTGCAGCCTTTAGTTGTAGTAATACGGCTTTCTATGCAACAGCAAGAGATATGTATGGATTAGCACAATCGGGATTAGCACCTAAGATTTTTAAAAAAGTAAACAAAAATCAATCACCAAGAAATTCAGTGTATGTTAGTACAATATATATTTGGTTGATTTTTATCTTTGCAGTATTTGCGGGAGAATCAACAGCCTATATGTATTTAATTACTGCAACAGGATTTGCAGGAGCCATTTGCTGGATTGGTATTATCGCATCACAACTAAGGTTTAGATATTTATTGAAAAAAAGAGGATATGATGTTAAAAGTGCAGTTAAGTCGAGAATTAAAATCATGGCAGTTCCGATAGCCGCTTTAATACTCTTATTAGCGGGATTAGGATATTTAGCAGCAGGACTTGGAAGTTTTGGAATGTTTGTCATTGCTATTTTAGCCTTTGCTGTTCCATTTGCCATATTTGTCTTTAAAAGAACCGTTTTGCATAGCAAAACAGAATTAGAGATCCCTAATGATGAGGAATTTTTTAACGATAAATACCCACCTAAAAAGAAAATATAAAATATTTAGTAAGAATGGAGGTAAGAGATGAAAACTTTTTTTACGCGAATGGGAGATGGATATGGAATATTCATGACAGAAGAAGAAATTCGTAAGGACATTTTTGATGGGGCAAAGGATGCGGCGGATAGAGGAAAAGTACCGATGCTAACAGAAGAAGAAATGGAGCATATATATCATATTGTAACCAATGATAATACGATTGTGAGTGTAAAACATGGAGAACAGGTAGTTTCTTCAACCGATCAAGGGTGTTATACACTTTCCGTGTTAAGCAATATCCCCGTGGATAGAGCAATACAAGCACAAATTTTAGAGCGAGGATATGGAGCTGATTCATCGGATTTTGGTTCGTCGGATTACAATTATAAGACGATGAAAAACTGTGCTAACTATGAAGCAAATAATCTAGAAGTGGCTTTAGATGGGACGGTTATGCCACTGTTATATGGAGCGATGCCAAATCTTGGATACTATACCCATCCAGATGGACCTGTAGAAAACTGGTCGGAATTACTACCAAAAGGAAAAATACAGGAAGCCTTTGCTGCACAAGAAGAAGCAATTGAACACTCAATTAGAGATATTGTGTATGTTGCAGAACAGATGTATTTTGCTGGTGCAGATGGGATGAATTTGGATACCTGTGGCGCATCAGGAGATGGAGATTTTTTGGCATGCTTAAAGGCATGTGAAGAGATAAGAGATAAGTTTCCCGATATGGGTGTGGAGATTGGAATGGCTGGTGAATTTGTTCTAGGAATGCATGGAAAATTAAAATATAATGAACAGAGGTTAGCAGGAATGTATCCACATAAGCAAGTCAAAGTAGCAGAGGCAGCTGGAGCAACAATTTTTGGTGCAGTGGTTAACACGAATACTTCTAAGTCATTTCCGTGGAATATAGCAAGAGTTTGCACTTTTATTAAAGAGACTGTTAAAGAAGCAGGAAAAATAGCGGTGCATGTTAATGTAGGAATGGGAGTAGGCGGAATTCCTATGGCAGAAATAATTCCTAATGATGTAGTCAGTAGGGCAGATAAGTGTCTGGTAGAAATTTGTAAAATAGACGGATTGTAGATTGGCGAAGGAGACGCAGTAGGAACAGAAATCACAAACGGACTTACAACCTGTATGGGTGGCATAAAGACCGCCGGAGATCTGGTGTTCAGAATGCAACTAATGTATGGGATGCACATTGAAGAGGCTAAAAAATGTATAGCGGAAAAATTGAATGTATCAATATTTGATCTTAGTGATCCAGGAATTATGGCAGAAATAAGGGCAGAGCGAGGATTTGGAACGCAAGAACCACAGGACAGGGCGCCGTCGGGAATTGCAGCAAAAATGCGCATATCAAAAGAATTAGGAATAAAAATTAACTCGGTAGAACAATTTAAAAAAAGAGCAGGGATTGAATAAAAAATAAGATTAAAACTTGTAAATCCCCCGGCACTGCATTTGCAGAAGGCTGGGGGATTTATTTCCCCCAAAAGCGTCTTGTTGTTTTTGCATAGATGGTCTATGATAGGAGCAACAGCAATGGGCCTGCGGGCAAGGAAGTACGGAGGAAGAATGGAAAATTTAAAAGAAAAATCGATGGAAGAGTTAAAGGAATTTTTGGTTGGCATTGGAGAAAAGCCTTTTCGTGCTAAGCAAATTTTTCAGTGGATCTATCGGGGAATCTGTGATATTGAGCAGATGACCGATTTGTCTAAGTCTTTGCGAGAAAAGCTGAAGAAGCGGGCTTATATTGGAAGCCTTTCTCTTGCTTCGGTACAGAACTCCAAGGCGGATGGGACAAGAAAATATTTGTTTACCTTGGGGGATGGAGAGCAAATTGAAAGTGTATTTATGAAATATAAATATGGAAATTCCATTTGCGTCTCCAGCCAAGTGGGCTGCAATATGGGCTGCACTTTTTGTGCCTCAGGCCTTGATGGAAAAAAACGAAACCTTCTTGCAGGGGAGATAGCGGATCAACTGCTTTGTGTACAACGGGATACAGGAGAAAAAATCAGCCATATTGTGGTAATGGGAATGGGAGAGCCGTTAGATAACTTTGATCAGCTTTGCAAGTTTATTGATCTGGTAAATCACAAGGAGGGACTGAATATTGGAATGAGAAATATTACGGTTTCCACCTGCGGATTAGTTCCCATGATGAAAAAATTTGGTGAGGCCTATCCTCAAGTGAATTTGGCGATTTCCCTTCATGGTGCAGATAACGATTACAGAAAATCTATCATGCCGATAGCAAAAACTTATGATCTAGAGACACTGATTAAGGCTTGCAAAGCCCATACCCAAAGGACCGGAAGAAGAATTACCTTTGAATATGCCTTAATTCAGGGAAAGAATGATGGGCAAAAGGATATTGAGCGTCTGGCCGGACTGCTTCAAGGCATGCTTTGTCATGTTAACTTGATTCCCCTTAATCCGGTGGATGAAGCGGGGCTTTTGGGAAGCAGCAGAAAAAGGGGAGAAGAAATTGCAGCATATTTAGAACGGCGAGGCATACCTGCTACGATTAGGCGAGAATTGGGCGGAGATATTGACGCGGCTTGCGGGCAATTGCGACGGAGAAAAAAATAAAAGAAAATACAGATAAATGTATAGATAACATGTTGTACACGGTTATCCTTTAGTGTATAATAAATGAAAAGCAGACAAAACATAAGGAGGAAGAAGCCATGGTGAAATTATTAGTAGGACATAAGGGTAGTGGTAAGACAAAGCAGATGATCGATATTGCTAACGAAAGTGTTGAAACTACCAAAGGACACATCGTTTTTATCAACAAGAACCATAGGTTAATGTATGATTTACACCACGAGATTAGAGTAGTGTGTATGGAGGAATTCCCACATATCACCAATAGCGACGAGTATATTGGCTTTATTTACGGAATGATCAGTTCAGACCACGATATAGCAGTGATGTTTATTGATGGAATTTTAAAACATGCTGACGTGTCTTTAGGAAATTTACCAGAATTTATTGAACGATTGAAAAAAATATCAGAAATGTTTGAATTAGACTTTGTTGTCAGTCTAAGTGCCGAAAAAGAAGAAATGATCGGCGTGAACTTCGCAGGCTGCGAAATATTGAACTAAGGATAATTTTGATAACGGGGGCGGTGCGAGGCACTGCCCTTTTGAATTGTATTGAGGGAGAAAATGAAAAAAGTCTATGTTTACGTATTAATTACCGCATTCTTATTTGGAACAATGGAGGTTTCGCTAAAAGTTGCAGGGGGAGGAATGGATTCCTTTCAACTGACCTTTTTGCGATTTGCCATAGGGGGGATATTAATTTTACCCTTGGCAGTAGCAGAAGTGAAGAAAAATAAGACGAAGATAAAGGGAAAGGACCTTGTCTGGCTACTTCTTCTGGGAATTGTTTGTATTCCGGTGAGTATGTTGTTTTTTCAGCTAGGCGTAGAGCGGTCTAATGCGGCAACTGCGGCAGTTTTGTTTTGTATCAACCCGTTATTTACCATGGTTATTGCCCATTTCTTTGCCGGAGAACGGATGAACAAGCAAAAGGGGGTTGCCTTCATCATCGGCCTTTTGGGCATTATTTTTATGATCAGGCCATGGGAGATTCAAGAAGGAAATACGATTTTGGGAATGGGGTTTACCCTGTTTGCATCACTGACCTTTAGCATCTATACGGTCATGGGCAAAAAAAGCATTGAGAAATTAGGAATCATGGTACAGACCGGCATTAGCTTTATCTTTGGATCGGTGGTGCTACTGGTGATTATTCTGGCCATGGACAAGCCGGTAATGGAAGGGGTTTCCGACAACCTTCTGTTGGTTGCCTATATTGGAATCTTTGTTACCGGACTGGGTTATTGGTGCTTCTTCCAAGCGATTAAATACTCAGATGCCAGCACAGGCTCTGTGGCCTTTTTTATTAAGCCGGCCATCGCACCGGTTATTGCCGTGGTCATTTTGCATGAGCAGTTACTTTGGAATACTTTGCTGGGAATCGCGTTGATTTTGGTGGCATCGTACATTAATTTGAGGGAAAATAGAAATGAACAACTTAACGGTACAAGGAATACAGGATATATTCAATCATAGAAAACCGGGAACGGTAGGAAGACATAAGTTTTTTTCTGTCTTAATTCCTCTTGTAGAAAAAGATGGAGAGCTTCATGTGCTTTATGAGATTCGTGCTAAAAATTTAAATCGTCAGCCGGGAGAGGTTTGCTTCCCCGGAGGGGCCATAGAAGAGGACGAAACTCCTTTGGCCTGCGCTAGGAGAGAAACCTGTGAAGAGTTGGGACTGACAAAAAACCAGGTGGAGGTATTAAGCAAGGCGGGAACTTTATACACGGTTTCAAATTTTACCATGTATAGCTATATTGGAGTGATTCGCGGAGAAATTCATCCCAGTGAAGATGAAGTGGATTCTACTTTTTTGGTTCCCCTACGTTATTTGATGGAAAACCCACCGGAAATGCATTTCATGGAGATGCTACCAAAGGTGGGAGACGATTTTCCTTATGACAAAATTGATTTTCAAAATGGATATAAATGGAGAAAAGGAAAAAGTGAAATTCCTATCTATCTGTATGAGGATAAGATTATTTGGGGCGTCACGGCAAGAGTAACCAACGCATTTATTCGCGTATTGAAGGAGGCTGAGTGTAAATGAAGTTTAAACTAGCATTGTGCCAAATCCGAGGGTCCTTTGACAAACAAGTGAGCAAAGATCGGGCCAAGGCAGCCATTGATCAAGCGGCGGCGTGGGGTGCGGATATGGTCTCCCTTCCAGAAATGTGGAATTGTCCTTATTCCAATGAATATTTTCGAGAATACGCAGAGGAAGAGGGAGGAGAGACAGAAGCCTTTCTTTCCGATTGTGCAAGGCGCAACGGAATTTATCTGATTGGAGGAAGCATCAGTGAGCTTTGTGAAGACAAGGTTTACAATACCGCCTATATTTTTGACCCAGAGGGAAAGCCAATTGGGAAGCATCGAAAGGCACATTTATTTGACATCGATGTAAAAGGTGGTATTCGATTTATGGAATCGGAAACCTTAACCCCGGGAAATGCAGCAACGGTAGTGGATACCAAGTACGGAAAAATTGGCGTAGCGATTTGCTATGATGTAAGATTTCCGGAACTATCCAGAAGGATGGCTTTAGATGGGGCAAAGGTAATTATTCTTCCGGCGGCCTTTAACATGACCACTGGACCTGCCCACTGGAGCCTTTCTATGCGTGCAAGAGCCTTGGACAATCAGGTTTATTTTGCAGCAAATGCACCGGCACGAGACGAAAATGGCCCCTATGTTGCTTATGGGCATTCGATGATCGTCAGTCCGTGGGGAGAAGTGCTAATGGAAGCAGACGAAAAAGAAGACATTATCTACAGTGAAATTGATACAGACTATGTAGACAGCATAAGGGATCAGCTTCCCTTACTAAAGCATCGTAGGGAAGAACTGTACTAGAAGATAAGAGAAAGAACAATCGTGATATAGAACGATATGGAGGAAAACATGAAACGAATTTTAGCCGTGCTTTTGGTTGTGATCTTGGCGCTTTCTATTGGCGCATGTACAAGCAAGCAAAACCAAGTCATTGAAGAAAAACCATTAATTGTTTTGGTTACCGATGTAGGTGGCCTGGGAGATCAGTCAATTCATGATGTTGCTTGGGCAGGCTGTGAAAAAGCCGAAAGTAAATATGATATAGAAATTAGATGCCTAGAAAGTGAATCAGCAGATGAATATGTGAAGAATGTTGAACTGGCAGTAAATGACGGTGCGACCTTGACCATCTGCGTTGGAGAGAATTTCACCGAAACCATCAAGACTATGGGAGAGAAATATCCAAAAAACAACTTCCTCCTTCTAGATGGGGTTGTGGACCTACCCAATGTTTCTTCGGTAGTCTTTAAGGGCGAAGAAGGTGGCTTCCTTGCAGGAGTTGTGGCAGCAGAAAAATCGCAGACCAAAAAAGTTGGCTTTGTGGGAGGGCAAGACCTTCCTGTAATCGATAGCTTCCGTTATGGTTTTCTTGCGGGGGTTCAGTCTGTGGATCCGACAATTCAGGTAATGGAAGAATATGTTGGCACCTTTGAGGATAGAGAAGCAGGAAAGGCAGCAGCCATAAAAATGGCAGATGAAGGGGTAGATGTGCTCTTTCAAGCAGCGGGAGTTAGCGGCATCGGTGCCATTGAGGGCGCAGCAGAAAAAGGAATTCAAAGCATTGGCGTAGACCAAGATCAATCAGCCCTTGCACCGCAGAACGTTCTTTGCTCTGTAGAGAAAAAAGTAGACGTTCCCATCTTTGACCAGATTAAATTGGTTCTAAAAGATAAATTTAAGGGGGGCGTAATCAATTATGACTTGGAAAACGGAGGACTGGCCATTGCAGATAAGGCAGGAAATCTTTCCAAGGAAACCAATGATAGTATAAAAAAATGGACAAAGGCTATCGTGAAGGACAAGTTCGTTGTTCCGGCAAACAGCGAAACCTTCCAAAGCTTTGTTGTACCGGAAGTGTAATATGAGTTTTTTACCGATAAACAAAAAAGAAATGAAGAAGTTAGGATGGGAAAGTCCGGATTTTGTTCTGGTGACGGGAGATGCCTACGTTGACCATCCTTCTTTTGGTACGGCAATTATCAGTAGATTGCTCTCTCATTATGGATATAAGGTGGCAATTTTGGCCCAGCCTTCTTGGAAGAATACGGAAGATTTTATGCGCTTTGGTAAGCCAAAATTGGGATTTTTGATTAATTCGGGAAATGTAGACTCTATGGTCAACCATTTCTCTGTATTTAAGCATCGAAGAAAAAATGATCAATATTCTCCGGGAGGAGAGCGAGGTAAGCGGCCGGATCGTGCAGTAATTGTTTACAGCAACAGAGCCAAAGAAGCATACCCGGATGTACCGATTATCATTGGAGGACTGGAAGCCAGTCTCCGCCGATTTGGACATTACGATTACTGGGAAGACAAGGTAAGGCGTTCAATTCTTCTAGATAGCAGAGCAGATATTCTCATTTATGGAATGGGAGAAAAAGCAGTCCTAGAAATTGCAGAAGCCCTTTCTTCAGGGATAGAAAAAGAGTACATCACTTGGATCAAGGGAACCTCAGTACGGCGAAATACTTTGCCTGAGGGAGAGGACTACATCCTGTTGCCAGAGTTTTCACAGATTGCACAGGACAAAAAAAGCTATGCCAAAAGCTTTTTGCAGCAATACAAAAATCAAGATAGCCTTAGTGGAAAAATCCTTGTAGAGCCTTATGATGGTCATACCTATATTGTTCAAAATACACCACAGTCCCCCCTAGAGCAGGAGGATTTAGACGATATTTATGGATTGCCTTATATGGGAACCTATCATCCGGTTTATGAAAAACTAGGGGGGATACCGGCGATTCAAGAAGTTAAATTTAGCATTACCGCTAATCGAGGTTGTTTTGGTGGTTGCGGGTTTTGTGCCCTCACCTATCATCAAGGAAGACAGGTGCGAAGCCGAAGCAAGGAGTCCATTGTAAAGGAAGCAATAAAAATAACACAGCTTCCGGACTTCAAGGGGTATATTCACGATATTGGTGGCCCTACAGCAAACTTTACCGGACCAGCTTGCCAAAAGCAGCGAACCAAAGGCGTTTGCACCCATAAGGACTGTCTCTATCCTAAGCCTTGTAGTCAGATGGAAATTGACCATACCCGATATTTAGATATTTTAAGGACCGTTCGCAGTCTTGATGGCATCAAGAAGGTATTTATTCGCTCAGGGATAAGATACGACTATTTGGTTGCAGATAAGGATCAGACCTTTATGGAAGAGCTTTGTCAGCATCACATTAGCGGAACCTTAAAGGTCGCACCGGAGCATATTTCTCCTCAGGTGCTAAAGCAAATGAGAAAACCGGGCAAAGAAGTCTTTGAGGATTTTGCTCGGCGATATGAACGCATCAATAAGCGGTTAGGCCTAAAGCAATACCTGATTCCTTATTTGATTTCTTCACACCCGGGAAGTACCTTAGAAGATGCCATAGATCTTGCCCTTTACCTTAAGGATAGTGGCTTTGTTCCTGATCAGGTACAAGATTTTTATCCTACGCCGGGGACACTGGCCACCTGTATGTATTACACTGAGCTAGATCCCTTTACCATGAAACCGGTATATGTGGCAAAGGATATGGGAGAGAAGAAGATGCAACGGGCGTTGATGCATTTTCATAAAGAGGAAAACCGCAGTACCGTTTTGGCTGCCTTAAGGCAAGGCGGCAGAGCCGATCTGATTCCGGTGCTTGTGCCGGATAAAGGACGAAAAACAGGAAAAAAACAGCAGAAATAAACAGGAGCAAACATGAGCATATTCACTCAACTTAATACAATTTTACAGGAAAGCAAGGCGGCCTACGAAGAAGCAAAAGCCGGTGTTTTTGTTGAATCAGAAGCCTATGGCCCAGCAAATAAAGAAGCACAGCTTTCCTTACTTTGGACACCGGAAGAACCGCGGCAGCTTGGCACAAATAACCAATTAGCAATAGGCGATAATGTAGCCTACATGCGGTATTTGGCAGAAGAGAAGCAGCTTGCTGGAAAAATCCAGCTAATTTATGTAGACCCACCTTTTTATTCCGGTGCCAATTATCGATCTTCAATTAAATTGGGGAAGGATGAGAAAATCAGCTTGCCGGCATACAAGGATAAATGGGCCCAAGGGCTAGAAGAGTATTTGACCATGCTTTGTACAAGAATTTTGCTGATGAAGGACTTACTTTCTGACACAGGCTGCTTCTGGATTCATCTAGATTGGCATGTGGTTCATTATGTGAAAATTTTATTGGATGAAATCTTTGGAGAAAAGAATTTTGTCAACGAAATCATTTGGCAATATAAATCGGGGGGAACGGGGAAGCGACATTTTTCCAGAAAGCATGATACCCTTTTGTTTTATAGCAAAACAAAGCAGTACAAATTAAATCTTGGGAAGGAAAAATCCTATAATCGAGGATATAAGCCGTACCGGTTTAAAGGGGTGAAAGAATATGAGGATGACCTGGGATGGTATACCTTGGTCAACCAAAAAGATGTTTGGCAAATTGATATGGTTGGAAGAACAGCCAAAGAGCGTACGGGATACGCAACGCAAAAACCCGAAGCCTTGCTGCAACGAATCGTTGAAAGCTGTTCGGAAAAGGGAGATCTTTGTGCGGACTTCTTTGGTGGTTCAGGAACCTTAGCGGCAGTTTGCAACAAATTGGAACGGGAATTCTTGGTTTGCGATATTGGCGAAGGAGCCATAGAAACCGCAGCAGAACGGCTAAGGGCTGGAGATGCTATCTTTTCCTTGCTCCGTCAGGAGGGCAGCCAATCCTTTTGCGGAGAGGTGGTGCTTGAAAAGACCGATACCCATATTTCCCTCAAGGAATATGTACCTTCCATAGAAGCACTTTCTCTGGACAGTGAAGGGGAAGCTACGATTAAGCAAGCACTAGAAAAGGATCCTTTAGCATTGATCTCCGCATGGAGCGTAGACTTTTGTTATCAGAACAAGGTTCATCGGCCGCAGGTAAGGTTTGAACGAAGTGGCGGGGAACTGGTTTCTCATTGCCCTTTGGCTAGGGCCAGGGAGAGTACCTTAACAGGAGATGTGATTAGTGTTAAGGTTGTAGATATTTTTGGCAAGAGTAAGCGAATAGAGCTTTAAAGGGAGAAAAAAGAGACAAGGGAGGAAGCAATGGAAAAGAAAAAGAAATTAAAAAAGATATTTACTAAGGAAAATATAAAAGGGTTTTTTATTGATTTATTTTTTATCGTACTGGCTTGCTGTGTGGGTGCATTTTCAGTTGTTGCCATTATGATCCCCAACGGATTGACCGCAGGGGGCTTAACGGGTATTGTGAGAATCGTGCAGACCTTTATCCCTATTGATTTTTCCATTTTGTACTATATGGGAACCGCGATCATTATCATTTTGGTTTGGATTTTTCTTGGATTCAAAATGGTTCAAAAAATACTCATTCTTTCCGTACTCTATCCCACCATATTGCTCTTGTTTGAAAACCTGACCTTTCAGCTGCTGGAAACCAAGGACTTAATTCTAGCGGCAGTTTTTTATGGGATTCTTGCAGGAGTGAGCAATGGCTTGGTTCATTGGCGAGGATATTCCTTTGCGGCAACGGATGCTATCGCAAAAATTCTTAGAAAGAAGTTGATGCCACAGGTTTCCCAAAGCAAAATCATGTTGATTATTGATGCGACGATTATTATTTGTTCTGCCTTTATCTTTGGTAGAAACATTGCCTTATATGCCTTGATTTCTCAAGTGATTGTAACCAAAACCATGGATGTGATCATGTTCGGCTTTGAGTCAAAGATTGTGCAATTACAGATTATTACCCAGAAGGGAGACGAAATTGTAGATTATATTGTTGAAGAAGTAGGGAGAGGGGTTTCTTGTCACGAAGTACTGGGTGGATACTCCAAACAAAACTTCAAGGAACTGCGTCTGCTCTGTTCCCCTCGGGAGAGTATTTCAGTAAAAAGAAGCATTGCCAAGATTGATAAAAATGCCTTTGTTACCCTGATCCAAGTAGAAACGGTATGGGGTGCAGGAGAAGGATTCTCTGATATTCATAAAGAAAACTAATGAAAAACCCACCGGCCCTACCGGAGAGTAGGTAGCTGGTGGGTTATTTTATTGGTCAAGAGGGACTAGTCTTGTTCCTTTGGCAATAATGCTGCCAATTTCTCTTCAATGGAAGCTAGCCAGTCTCCTTGGAACTCTTCGATTGCTCCCTTATCGCAAAGGGCTGCTAGGGCAGGTTCAATAGGGATTCTTCCCAAGAGATCCAGTCCATATTCCTTGGCAACCTCTTCAATGTGGCTTTCTCCGAAAACGTTGATTTTTTTATCACAGTCTGGACATTGAATATAGCTCATATTTTCTACTAGGCCCAAAACAGGGATATTCATCATGTCGGCCATTTTTAGTGCTTTTTGCACGATCATGGATACCAGCTCCTGAGGGGAAGCGACAACGATGATGCCGTCCACAGGAAGAGACTGGAAGACAGTCAACGGAACATCACCTGTTCCTGGAGGCATATCCACAAACATAAAGTCTACATCTCCCCAAATTACATCGGTCCAAAACTGTTTCACTAAACCAGCGATTACCGGGCCACGCCAGATAACCGGATCGGCAGGATTATCTAAAACTAGATTTGTAGAAATAATTTCAATTCCATTTTTGCTGGCAGCAGGAATGATTCCTTCTTGCGTAGCAAAAACTTGCTTGTCTATCCCAAACATTTTCGGAATGGATGGTCCGGTAATATCCGCATCCAAAATGGCAGTTCGATATCCTGCTCTTTTTGACATTACCGCAGATAGTCCAGTGACCAAAGACTTACCTACGCCACCCTTACCGCTAACAATCCCGATTACCTTTTTAATCTGGGAAAAGTCATGGGGCTTTTCAATTAAACTTTCGGGGGTTCTGCTTCCGCAATCCCCTTGGCTGCAGCTTCCGCAGTCATGGCTACAATTTTCACTCATTTTAATCTTCTCCTTAGTTTATTTAGT
>JAVWKI010000002.1:25092-32541 GCA_036638575.1 Anaerovoracaceae bacterium
AACATCAAAAATAACCAATGTCAATCATCGCCCCGGCAGGGCAGGGCAAAACGCTCAAAAGACCCTTGAGTCCATCTAGTCAGGATAAACGGACTTTGCCATTGCTTAAACAAAGGGAAAGTATTATAATTGGCATAGATGGAAGAGAGATACCGCTTGACGTTTTATTATAAAGGAGGTAGTCATGTTAGATGAAAAAACGATACAAAAAATAGGGAGGGAAAACCTTCGTGATATGCTTGGGCTGGAGTTGACTACCCACCCACTATTTGATAGTGCGGTGTGTTATTCTAAGGAAGTTACTGAAGAACCGTATTATATGTGTGCCGGTGCCACCAATAAACCTTTACCCGAATACAAAATGGGAGACGAAACGCCTTACGAATACCGAGCTATTGTCTACATCGACACCACCACAGGAGAAGTAACGAGAGATTACGAAAATAGCTGTTTGCCTGAATAAATAAACAGTGCGTGAATACAAAATATGCAAACCAAACAGACCTACAAGGGTCTGTTTTTTAGTGGGCACGGAGAAAACTCACCCCTACAGGAAGTGACCTCGTCTCTTATGCATAGAAAGGAAAGGACATCCAGCCACATGATATAACACTATTGAGTCATGAGCTAGAAGAGAGTATAATAATGAAAAAGAATAAGCGGATTAGGTATGAAGAAACACATGACAAAGTTAACCAAAAATATAATTATGGTATAGAACTAGATAGGTTTTTAGAGGAAAAATGAAATGTTGATATTAAAATTAATTAAAAAAGTCAAAAATCAAGTTGAATACGAATATTTCGTAGAAGGAGTAGGTGACCCTGGGCGTATCGTCGCGGTAGATGGGGAGATCCTTGAGATTGAATTGTCTAAAGATGATGCCGTTGATACGTATGCATGTATGGCAATGGGGAAGATTAGGAAGTTTTTCGAATCGGGCGAATTCCCTGAAAAATGCAGCGTGGCATTTTATTAACAGTATACTAATGCAGATAGAGGGCTTTGCGATCAGATCAGCTAGTGCAAATCAAACAGACGAGTTTGAAAAGGCAACATGACCGTGAGCAGATAGGCAAAGTTGTTGTAAATATGGAGAATAATGATATAATAAGAGCAACTGGAAATAGAATAATAACAGGAAGAAAGCCAGCGTCAATGCAAAGTGAACCGAATAGCATTATAGATCATGTTGGAAACAGTGCGGAATACAAAATATGCAAACCAAACAGACCTACAAGGGTCTGTTTTTTAGTGGGTATAGGAGGCTAATAAATCTCCGGTGCTTTAGAACTAAATCTGAGGGTAGGATATGCCTAGAGGTACATATTGAAAAGCGAACTGTAACAAAAATTGTTAACAAGTTGTAAATCGTGCTATAATAAAAATAAGGAAAGGCGAAAATATGAGTAATATAAAAATAATTGTATATGATATCTCAAACCGAAAAAGCAGCAAAATCCCTAAAACTATTGTTTTATCGGATGACGCAATAACGATAAACTATTTACAGGGCCTAAAAAAAATAGAAGAATATGTTTTTAATTGTGCGGCCCTGGAAAGTGTTCGATGGTTCACAAGAGAAAATAAATTAAAACGAAACATATTAGGGAAAGCTGTATATAATAACAATAAGGATGCTTATTATATAAAAATTACTTTAAAAAATTCAAAGAGTTATATATATAGAATTTCTAAACGCTCAGTAAAACATATTAATGCATGGAGAAAAAATAGAGGCTTATAAAGGCCTCTTTTTTCGTACTAAAAAACCGTCCTTACACCTTAACCGGTACTGGGACGGTTTTCATCATTTTACAAAAACACAACTGAACAGACCATTTACAAAAACACAATAATGTTCAAAGTTCGTATTTGTAATTGTTTGGTGAGGCACGAGGGATTCGAACCCCCAACCGACAGATTCGAAGTCTGCGACTCTATCCATTGAGCTAGTGCCCCACAACAGATCTTATTATAGCCTATAACCAAATTCTTTGCAACGAAAATCTGTAATAGAAAAGAAAAAAGATGGAAACCCTAAGGGAGGGCCCCAGTTGATCAGTTTTGTATCGCCTGGGTATAACAAAAAGTATAGCTACTTCCATACAGTTTATGTAAGTTGAAAGAAGGAAAAAGCGGGTAAAGTAACGATGTTTATAGGCAAAAGTATGGTAAAATTGACATAATATTTAAATAGATAGGGAAGACAATTGAGGGTAGTGCAAAAGGGAGCGATGAAATGACACAAAACTTGCTAAGCATGGGATTTTTAGTTGCAGGATTATTATATTTTTATGTTGGGTTTCGTACGTATTATGACAATCGTCAGAATCGACCGAGGCAGCTATTTTTGGTGTTGTGTTTAATTTATTGTGGTTGGGCGGTTGTTACTGCTTTGATGAATGATGCAGAGGACATTGAAAGGGCGGTCATGTATCGGAACCTAGGGATGTGGTTTGTTTCCTTCTCTTATCCGGTGTTGATCCACTTTATTTTGGCCTTTGTTGGTCAGGAGGAGCGGCTTGCTAGACATAAACGTCTTTATGGTATCATCTATACCCCGGCAATTGTCAATGTGATTACCTATTGCTTCTTTTTCCCTTATACGGAAGCATCCATGCGTAAAATTTCTGCTGGATGGACCTACAATCAAGTAAAACTGGATAATGCCTTTGCAGATAAGTACTTAGCCATTTATGTTGGGCTTTCTTTTGCTGCGGCAATTCTTATTGTGGGGATCAGTGCCTTTCGCAAAACTGCCATGAGGAGAGAGCGAACCTCGTTGAAGATCCTGTTATTTGGGATCCTCTTTCTTTGCATTTCGGGGGGAATGACAGATTTGGTGTTGCCAATGATGGGCAAGGCTTCCTTACCTCCGTTGGGAATGATCATCAATGTCATCCTTATTTTATTCTTTAGCTATTTGATGAAGCGGTTTTCCTTTGTTAGCTTTAACATTGACAATATGGTTACGACAATTCTCATGGGGATTGATGATGGTGTAATTTTGGTGGATAACCAATTCAATATTATTTATACCAACGATGGGTTTGCCGGAATTGTAGGAGTGGACTCTCATGCTAGCCTGATGGGGGAAAATATCAAAAATATATTGCCAATAAGTGGGGAGGATAGTATAGAAAAAAATATGGTCAAAGAGGAATTCTTGATTGAGCGGCAAGGGAAGAGACAATATCTTCTTTCGACTTTTTCTGGGTATTATGATCCCTATGGAGATTTTCTTGCAGGGGCCTTTACCTTAAAGGATATTACAGAGCTTCGAGAAAAGCAAAATCAGCTAGAGTATATTAATCGTAACTTAGAAAAGATCATCAAGGAAAGAACCGAAGAGTTACAATATTTGGCTTATCATGATCCCTTGACCAAAATGCTCAACCGTAGGGCGGTTATTGAGCAAATTGAAGCAGCTTTGTCGGAAAAAGGCAAGGAAATGCGCCATGCCTTTGTTTTTATTGACTTGAATAAGTTCAAAGAAATTAATGATACCTTCGGCCATGACGTGGGAGATAAGGTCTTAATTGAAACCGCAGACAGGCTAAATACGGTGTTTGGGGATCGCGCAATTTTGTCCCGTATGGGTGGAGATGAGTTTTTGATCTTTATGAAAAATGTACAGGACGAAGAGTTAGAACAATACATGGCAGAGCTAGAGGTAGAATTTGGAGCACCTTTGGTGATAAGCGAAACGGCACACTATATTCGTATTAGCTGTGGAATTAGTCGTTATCCGGTTGATGGAGATACGGTGGATCAGCTGATTTTCAAGGCGGATATGGAAATGTACGAGGCAAAACGGGCTTCTCGCGGTGAGGTCTGTAAGGATAATGGACTTCTTTCTTGAAATTTCACCTAATTATCGGTATACTGGGAAGGTATGAGCTAGCGTGAAAATAGAGGGGGAAGAGAATTTGAATTTATTGGCCTTATACCTGGGAATAACCCTAATCGGATATCTAGTCGGGAGTAAATTAAGAAAAAAAGAAATGAAAATCACTTGGGCAGGAAAGATCCAAAGTATAGCAGTGGTAATTTTGGTATTATTGATGGGAAGTCGGCTAGGGGCCAACGATGCAGTGGTCAAGGGGCTTTCCTCTATTGGAATTACCGCTTTTGTGTTGACTCTATTTGCCTTTGTGGGCAGTGTCGGTGCAGTGATGCTTGCCCGGAAGCTTTTGGGCATCAACAAAAAGGGGGTACGCAGCAATGACTAAAAAGATTATTTTGGCAGTAATTTGCGGTGTATTGGCCGGATACTTCTTATTGCCTTCTACTTATACGGAACAATATTTGTGGCTTTCTGAAAAACTATTGATCGTCGGTCTATGCTTCCTACTGTTCTTTGTGGGCATTGACTTGGGCATGGATGGATCGGTAGTTTCTAATTTCAAAAAGGTTGGATGGAGAATCATTATTTTCCCCATTGCTATTGTAGTTGGAACCTTGGCTGCCACCGCGGTGGCTTCCTTGCTGCTACCCATATCGGTAAGAGAAGGAATGGCCGTAGGTGCTGGTTTTGGCTGGTATTCTTTGGCGCCGGTGATGCTCAGCAAGTATTCGGCGGAGCTAAGTGCAATTTCCTTTATGCACAACGTAATGAGGGAACTGTTTGCAATTATTCTTATTCCGATTGTCGCGAAAAAAATTGGGTATATAGAAAGCTGTAGTCTGCCCGGAGCGGCAGCAATGGATGTGTGCTTACCTATAGTGGAAGCCGCGACCAATGCAAATATTGCTATTTATTCATTCATTTCCGGGGTGGCATTGACCATTGTTGTGCCGATCCTAGTACCCCTTGTGGCAGGGATTTAGCCACAAGGAGCAAATTAAGCAAGTAATTAAATTAAAGGAGTTTTTTATAAATGAAAAAATTAGATGTATTTAAAGGCAGTGACGATTATGTTGTTACAAGAGAGTTGATGAATGCAGTAAACGTATCCATCGCATTACAAAAACCTTTGTTGATTAAGGGAGAACCAGGCACAGGCAAGACTATGCTTGCCCAGTCAATTTCAAAGGCTTTGGGCATGAATTTAGTAATTTGGAGCATTAAGTCTACCACAAAGGCTCAGGATGGACTTTATGTCTATGATACGGTACAAAGACTTTACGATAGCCAATTTGGTGAAGGAGATGTTGCGGATATTAAGCAGTATATTAAGCTTGGTAAATTGGGAGAAGCATTTACTTCCGATGAACAGGTGGTATTGCTTATTGACGAAATCGATAAGGCGGACCTGGAATTTCCTAATGACCTACTGTGGGAATTGGATAAGATGGAGTTTTATGTAAATGAAACCAAGGAAACCATCAAAACAAAGACACGTCCCATTGTTATCATTACTTCAAACGCAGAAAAAGAGCTTCCCGATGCCTTCTTAAGACGATGCATCTTCCACTATATCGAATTCCCAGAGGAAGATAAGATGAGAGATATTATCAAGGTGCACTATGGCGACATTGAAAAGAAACTATTAAACAAGGCGGTAGAGGCGTTTTACTCCATCAGAAATATGGACGATTTGCAAAAAAAACCGAGCACATCAGAGCTTCTTGACTGGATTCAAGCATTGATGATTAGTGGAGTCAAGGTAGATAAAATTGCGGAAGAGATTCCTTTTGTTGGTGTGCTGCTAAAAAAGAATCAAGATATTGATATTATGTATGAAATTAAGGAGAAGGGATATTCCCTCAAGAGGTGGTAAATGTTCCTAGAGTTTTTTTATTTGCTACGTGCCAGAGGCCTCCAAGTTTCCATTAACGAATGGATGGTTCTGGTAGAAGCATTAGACAAAAATCTTGCGGACTCTTCTTTGACGGGATTCTATCATTTGTGCAAAAGTATACTGGTCAAAAGCGAGTCGGACTACGATAAGCTGGACGCTGTTTTTGCCGCATATTTTGCCGGAGTAGAAACCCCGGAAGACCTTCCGGAGCAATTTTGGAAGTGGCTCAGCGAAAATGAGCGTGAGCGAGATATTCATGACAAGACCATGATGGATGAATTCCTTTTGGAACTGGATGAGCTTTTGGAGCGTTTTCAGGAAAGAATCAAGGAACAGAAAGAAAAACATGATGGCGGAAACTATTGGATTGGTACCGGAGGAACCTCAACCATGGGCCATGGAGGTTACCATCAGCGAGGAATTCGGGTAGGTGGTACAGGAAGACATCGATCGGCGGTGCAAATTGCCGGAGAACGGCATTTCAGCGACTTCCGACAGGACAATGTGCTAGACATTCGTCAGTTTCAAATGGCCTTCCGAAAGCTACGGCAGTATTCTGCTAGAGTGGATGGTGCCAAGACTTAATTGGATATTGATAAGACCATTGATGAAACCTGTGATAATGCCGGCTTACTGAAGCTAGTCTACGATAAGCCAAGGAAGAATACAGTGAAGGTCTTGCTGTTAATCGACTCTGACGGTTCTATGCTTATGTATAGTGATCTTTGTAATCGGTTGTTCCAAGCCTTGCGCAAGGCCAACCACTTTAAGGATTTAAAGGTATATTATTTCCATAACTGTATTTATGATAATTTGTATACGGATCCTCGTTGCAAACGGGGAGAATGGGTAGATACCTCATGGGTATTGTCCAACCTAGACAGTGAGTACAAGGTTATCTTTGTCGGAGATGCTGCTATGGCACCTTCAGAGCTGTTCCGTAAGGGTGGAAACTCGGTTATCGGCTTATATAATGATGAGCTGGGTATTGAGTGGCTGAACAAATTCAACAAGCGATATAAGAAGAAGATTTGGTTAAACCCCATTGAAAAAGCAAGCTGGGATTATACCTATGGAAGCTATACCATTAACGAAATCAGAAACGTTTTTCCTATGTTTGAATTGACCTTAGATGGCCTGGAGCAGGGAATCAAAAAGTTATTGGTTAAATAGAAAATTTTGCATAAAAAACCGGATATCCAGGGAAAGCATGAACTGCATTGCTCCTGTGGATACCCGGTTTTGTTGTTTCAATTAGGAAATTCTTTAGAAATAGCGGAAAACCCCTTTGACCTTGCCTAGGATTTGGACATCCTTAACCAAGATGGGTGACATGGACTGGTTCTCCGGTTGAAGGCGGATGTGATCGGCTTCTCGATAGAAGGTTTTGACCGTAGCCTCGCTTTCCATGTCGTTGATGAGGGCCACAACAATGTCTCCGTTATTTGCGGTTTGCTGCTGCTCCACCAAAATATAATCTCCATCCATGATTCCTGCTTCAATCATACTTTCCCCCTTGACGGTCAGCATGAAGTTATCCCGGCTTCCATTGATGAAGCGTGCCGGAATGGGAAAGCTATCCTCCAAATTGGTTTCGGCTAGAATGGGTGTACCGGCGGCGATTTGTCCCACCAGGGGAACATCCACCACATCTGTTCGCTCTACCGCGGGTTCAGAAGGGGAAGTGGGGAGGGCCTCAGCG
>JAVWKI010000003.1:0-31428 GCA_036638575.1 Anaerovoracaceae bacterium
CAATCTCTCAAATGTAAACCATTGTTATTAAATAAACAGAATATTTCGCACTTTTTTAAAAATTTAAAACCCTGTCAGCAAGTAACCATGCCCGATCCGCGGTTTTTCAACACTTAAAAAATTTTTTTAACCTTCTGCCATTTCTGCAAACCTTCCCCTAAGGGCACCCCCTCCTTCTGCTTAACATGATGATACCCTTAATTTTCATATTTATGCATACAATTTGCTTCAATTAAAAAACTCCGAGAAATTTCTCGAAGTTTTTTCATTTATTCTTGGTTTATTTCTCTCCTCACGAATGTCGAACTAGGGATTTTATCCATTTTTTTGAAACAAATCGTTTGGTCAAAATGATACATTTTATTATTTCTTCCGATTTCACCACCAAGACGGCAATATAAATTGGCCAATGGAGAACAAGGGCAGTAAAAAATGCCAAAGGAACGCCGATAATCCAAACCGTTCCCACCTCGGTAAACATCGCATATCGGGTGTCTCCACCGCACCGAAGTACGCCCACAATATTGATTCCGTTATAAAGGACAAGTCCCATAAATAAACCGTACACACAAAGAATCATAAAGGTATAATATGCACCCTCCGGAGTGAAGTTAAAGAGGCTGATAATCGGTTTGGAAATGCCAATCAATGTCAATCCAAAAATCACACCAATAATCGTTCCTACCTTCAATAGCCGCTTTGCTAGCACGTAGGCTTCCTCCATCTTTCCTTCTCCGATTTTTTGCCCCACCATAATCAATACCGCATCGCCCATACTAAAGGCTGCCATCTGCAAGATATTTTGAATGGTATTTGCCGCTTGCACCGCTGCACATTCTGTAATGCCCACACGAGCAAAAATTGCCACATAAAACGCAGTCCCAAGCCCCCACATGGTTTCATTAATGGTTGTGGGAATGGAATTTTTCACCACACGAAGCACAAAGGCTTTCGGCCATCCGAAATAATCATGAAGCCTACCGCAAAGAATATTCTTCCGAATAAATACAATATATATGGTAATCAGCACTTGAAGGAATCGAGAAAGCACAGTGGCAATGGCCGCTCC
Source organism: Anaerovoracaceae bacterium (assembly GCA_036638575.1). GTDB lineage: Bacteria > Bacillota > Clostridia > Peptostreptococcales > Anaerovoracaceae > JAXGRD01. The sequence goes on from JAVWKI010000003.1 coordinate 1,070, forward strand.
CTTAATCCCCAGTTCCGGTGCACCAAAGCTTCCGAAAATCAGCAGATAGTTTAATATGGTATTGGTAATAAAGGCTGCAATACTACTGAATAGGGGAATATGTGTCTGCTGGGTTGCCCTAAGGGCACACTCAAAGGGAAGAATAATGGCAATGAAAAGAAAACACAACCCTCCCGCACGAACATACTGGGTTCCCAGGGCAATGGTTTCGGGAATATTGGTGAAAATTCTCAATATCTTCTCTGGGAAAAATGTCGCCCCAAGGAAGAATAGGATGCCGATAGCCATGCAAACCGTCAAGGTAAAGCCAATGGTTTTTCGAATCTGCTTGGTATTCTTTGCTCCCCAAAACTGTGCCATAAAGGTGGAACATCCACTGGAAAATCCATAGACAATCATCCAGAAGATAAAGTAAATCTGAACCGACACCCCTACTGCCGCAAGCTGACTCTCTCCTAAGCTTCCGACCATCAAGCTGTCCACCAAATTTAAGGATGAGCCGATTAGACTTTGAATTGCAATCGGCAAAGCCACTCTCGCCAACCGGCCATAAAAATGTTTATTTTCTCTTTCTAGTGTATCGTAAGTCATTCGTTCCTCAACATTACTATCTTCAATCCGGCTTCTTCCAGCATCTCTACAGAAAGGGGATCCGGATATCCTTCTTTTACAACAATTCTTCTAATTCCTGCATTGATAATCATCTTTGCACAAATAATGCAAGGCTGATGGGTGATATACATGCTGGCCCCCTCAATGCTCTGCGCCAAGGTTGCCGCCTGAATAATTGCATTTTGCTCTGCGTGCAATGCTCTGCAAAGCTCATGTCGCTCTCCCGAAGGAATATTCATGGCTTGCCGCAAGCAGCCGCCCTTTTCACTGCAATGGGGAATGCCCTTAGGCGCACCATTGTATCCAGTAGCAATAATATGCTTATCCTGGACGATTACTGCGCCCACCTGCCGTCTCAAGCAGGTAGACCGTTCCGCCGTTAATTCTGCCATTTTCATAAAATATTCATCCCAAGTGGGTCGTGTATCCATATCCTTTCCTCCCTGCATACTCAATAGTACACCTCCTGCAAGTAAAGTCCTTGCGGCGGTGCGGTATGCCCCGCTTTTGTTCTATCCTTACCGGCAAGAATTTTTTTCATCTCTTCTGCCGGGATTTTGCCGCTTCCTACATCCACTAGCGTTCCGGTAATGATTCTTACCATATTATACAAGAATCCATCACCTACAATTTCCAAGGTAATCTCTTCTCCCTGTTTTTCTAAGGTTAGGCTGTGCACCGTCCTTACGGTTGTCTCTCGTTCCTCACCTCCGGAAGCTTCAAAACATTTGAAATCATGGGTACCCACAATCTCTGCTGCGGCAAGCCGCATCAGGTCCAAGTTTAAAGGCTTTTTTACATAGTAATAAAGGTTCCGTCCAAAAGGACTTTTCTCCTCTGTGTTCATTATTTTGTAGCAATATTTCTTGCCTACCGCATTAAACCTCGCATGAAAACCCGCTTCTTTTTCTTCAACAGCACCAATCCGAATTGCTCCGGGTAAGATATTGTTTACCGCAAATTTTATCCGTTCTGTGGGAATACCAAATTCACCGGAAAAAGATGCCCGCTGCCCAAAGGCATGGACCCCTCCATCCGTTCTACTGGTTCCGTTAATTTTAATGGGCTTACCGCAAATTATCGACAACGCTTTTTCCACTTCTCCTTGGACGGTGGGAACATTTGGCTGTCTCTGCCAACCAAAAAAATCGGTTCCATCATATTCTATTGTCAGCAAAATCGTTCGTTCCATTGTATTATTTACTTTCTTTTCTTTGTATTTTTTTATCTTTTTTGGTCAATCTTTATCTAGGCAGCTGAATTTTTTTGTTGTCTACAGACTCACGATAAAGGGTAAATTTGTGACCGATAGCTTGTACAAATTCTGCATTTAACTCTTCTGCCAATTCATTTGCAACTTCCTTTGCCTTTAAATAGCAGCCTTCTTGCAGCTTTACCTTCACCAATTCTCTTGACTCAAAGCCGTTTTCCAATTCTTTGCGAATATTCTCCGTCAAGCCGTTTTTTCCTAGAAATACCGTAGGTTCCATATCATGTGCTAGCTTTTTCAAGTAGCTTCTTTGCTTTCCTGTTATCATTTCTTCTCCTTTTTTCTCTTCCGCAAATCTCTGGCAATCCTATCCGCCTATTTTAGCGGAAAGAATAACACGATGCATATTCCTGCTGCAGCCTCTATGTAGAGGGCTAGCGGATATTGCACTATCTTCTTTTGTTTCTTTTTTAGCAGCCCCATCGCTGCCCCAATTCCTGCCAAAAACACCCCAAAAATAAGAACAAAGCCGATTCCTTTTGGTCCGAGCATTAACCCTAACGCTCCGCAAAGCTTAGCACTTCCAAGGAGCAAGCCTTCTTTTTTTCGGATTAATTTCCCCGCCAAGCCCAGGAGGATCATCCCGCCAAATCCAATCAATGCACCCCATAGTAGCTGCAAATATTGTGAATGGAAGGGGATAAATCCAAAGGCAGTAATGGCCAAAAATAAAACCAGCTCCTGGGAAATTACCTTGTATTTTTTGGTGGCAATGGCCAGTTCTAAAAGCAACCACAGGGCAAAGGTTGCCCCTATGGCATACTGCCAGTTTTTCATTCCTAAATAGATGTCGATGACAATAAAAGACGCAACGAAGACATATTTCCAAGGATAGCTTTTAATCCGTTGACTGTGGGGAGAAAGAACCGCCTCATCCGGTTCTTTCCCATAATCACAAAGCCACGTTGCAGGGATTCGATTGAATCCATAAACCGCTCCATTGCCTGCAATCACGCCCACGCCTATGCTCGCTGCGACAATTATTATACTCCTTAACAGTTGATCCATTATTCCTTCCATGCTCCTGCAACCGCATCGGCCACTACATCAGCAACGCCGGGAGTGAATGCACTTGGAATAATATTTTCTGCTGTTAAATCCTTATCTTCAATTACTTCTGCTAGGGCATAGGCCGCCGCAACTTTCATTTCTTCGGTGATTCTCTTTGCCCCTGCCCTTAGGGCACCCTTAAATAGTCCCGGGAAAATCAAAACATTGTTGATCTGATTAGGAAAATCCGATCGCCCTGTTGCCACAACTGCAGCCCCGGCTTCTCTGGCAAGATCCGGCATAATTTCCGGCTCTGGATTGGCCATGGCAAAAATCATGGAATCCTTATCCATCGCACCAATCATCTCCGCGCTTAGTGCCTTTGGTCCGGATACGCCCACAAACAGATCTCTATCCTTTACTGCCTCTGCCAAATCACAGCCATAGGTACAAGCAATGCCGTCCTTAGCTGCCAAAAGTTTTTCTGCAAGGGCCTGTGCCGGCTCTTTGCGCTTATCACAAACTGCAATATCACAAACGCCTAAGCTGAACAGCATCTTGGCGATGGCAGTTCCTGCCGCTCCCGCACCATTTAATACAAGCTTTAATTGATCAATTCGTTTTCCGGTTAATCTGCACGCATTGATTACCGCCGCGGAAACCACCACTGCCGTTCCATGCTGATCGTCATGAAATACCGGAATATCCACCTCCGCTTGCAATCGCTCTTCGATTTCAAAGCAACGCGGGGCGGAAATGTCTTCTAAGTTAATTCCCCCTAGCGTTGGTGCAATATTTTTGGCGATCATCACAATATCTTCCACCTCTTGGCTTTGGATACAAATGGGAATCGCATCTACTCCTGCAAACTCTTTAAACAACAAGCATTTTCCATCCATAACCGGGATAGAGGCTGCCGCGCCAATATTTCCAAGACCCAGCACCGCAGAGCCATCACTGATTACCGCTACGGTATTGCTCTTGTTGGTGTATCGATATACCTCTTCCGGGTTTTCGTGTATTTTTCTGCACGGCTCTGCAACACCCGGAGTGTAAGCGGTAGAAAGATCTTCTTTTGTCTTTACTGCAACCTTGCTAATGGTTGCCATTTTCCCTTTATTTTGTTCGTGCATCTCTAAGGATGCTTTGTAATAATCCATTGTTTTCTCCTATTTCTGCACCTTGAAGCTGCTCTTTAGGTCCACAATCCGGTTAAATACTTTTTCTGTTTCTGTCGTTAACTTACTGTCTGCCACATAATATCCATGTCTGAAAAACTGGAATTTTTCTCCCGGTTTTGCAGCCTGAATGGATGGCTCTGCCATAGCCTTGTATTCTACCAGTGAATCCGGATTCATTTCTCCTTCAAGCATTAGGTAGCCATAATCTCTAATCGTAATTTCTTCTGCGGTTTTGGCATCAATCCAGTGAATTGTGCCCTTAACCTTTCTTCCTTCAAATCCGTTTCCTGAACGGGTTTGCGGATCGTAGGTACAATGCAGTTCCTTGATGGTTCCATCTTCATTTTTGATCACTTGGTCACAGGTAATGAAGTACGCCCCTTTGAATCGAACCTCGTTTCCTGGGAAGAGTCTGAAATATTTCTTTATCGGCTCTTCCATGAAGTCTGCTCCATCTACATAAAGTTCCTTGCTAAACGGAACCATTCTGTTGCCCATTTCCGGAACATTTCTGTTGTTTTCCATCTCCATTTCTTCGGTTTGATCTTCCGGGTAATTGGTAATCACAACCTTAATTGGATCAAAAACAACATTTCTGCTCTCTACCTTGTCCTGTAAGTCTTCTCTGACGCAGTGCTCTAAAAGAGAAACCTCTACCACACTGTTGGCTTTGGCCACGCCAATTCGCTCACAAAAATCTCTGATGGCTTCTGGCGTATACCCTCTTCTTCTGAGCCCTGCAATGGTTGGCATTCTCGGATCATCCCAACCTTCAACCTTTCCCTCGTCTACTAGTGCCTTTAAATGTCTTTTGCTCATCACCGTATTGGTAATATTTAGTCTTGCAAATTCGATCTGCTGCGGCTGTGGATTCCACCAGCCCAGCTCATTTAAGGTCCAGTCGTATAGTGGTCGATGATCTTCAAACTCTAACGTACAAATTGAATGGGTTATGCCCTCGATGGCATCTTCAATGGGATGAGCGAAATCATACATTGGATAGATACACCACTGGTTTCCCGTATTGTGATGCTGTACATGAGCAATTCTGTAAATTACAGGATCTCTCATGTTGATATTTGCGCTAGCCATATCTATTTTTGCACGCAAAACTTTTTCTCCGTCTGCGTATTTTCCTTCTTTCATCTCTTCGAAAAGTCTTAAGTTTTCTTCTACACTTCGTTCTCGATAAGGACTTTCCTTCCCCGGCTCGGTCAATGTTCCTCTATAGCTTCGAATTTCTTCTGCATTGAGATCACAAACAAAGGCCTTACCCTTTTGAATCAAGGTCACTGCCGCCTCATACATCTTTGGGAAATAGTCCGAAGCCCAAAGCTGTTTATCCCACTGGAAACCAAGCCATGTGATATCTTCTTCAATGGAGTCAACATATTCAATGTCTTCCTTCACCGGGTTGGTATCGTCATATCGTAGGTTGCACATTCCGTTATACTTCTGTGCCGTTGTAAAGTTTAAACAAATTGACTTTGCATGACCAATATGCAAATATCCATTTGGTTCCGGCGGAAATCTGGTATAAACCTTATCTCCGTATTTCCCCTCTTCAAGGTCCTTATCAATAATATTGCGTATAAAATTTGATGATTTATTTTCCATCTCTGACATAGCGTGACTCCTTCATAAAAACTATTAATTTGCCTAGGTATTATACCATATTGGTCAGAATTATTCTACCTCTGTCCCCAATAAAAAGGATAGTCTAGGGCCATTTCTCAATCGGCCCGCCCTTCCCGGTTCGTTTAAATAAATTGCTTCATCAGCTGCTCTGAAAGTTCATCAATATTTTCTGCGGTAATTTGGTTTGCTTCAATCAGCTCCCTTACCTTCCCCGCAAATATAGGATTCTCCAAATCGGCCCGGCTATGCAAATAACCGATTCTTCGCCCCACGCGGAAAACAAGTTGTTCCTCCTCCGGCAGAGCCAGGAACCAGTCTAAGGCACCCAAAATCTTTTCCTTTTCTTCCGGAAGCTTTCCTGAGGCCTCGGGGATCAAATTCAAAATATGATCGTTGCTAACGACTCTACTATGGATTCCCTCTAGTAATGAAATCATTCGGCGAAGCTCCCTTACCATGTCCAAATCCTTGGTTCTGGTAAATCGTCCATTGGCATAATCCTCTGCCAATGGAACCCCATCAATGACCACAAAGGTTCTAATTCGAATATAGTCCGGATCAATTTGATTTAAGGCATCTGCTGTTTCTTCAGCATTTTTTTCGCTGTATTCCTTGCCGCCAAGCCCAGGCATATAGTACTCCGACAAGGTAATCCCCGCAGCTTTGATCTTTCTTCCCGCTTCAATATGAATTGCCTTAGTTGCACCTTTTTTGACGCCTTCCAAAACCGCATCGCAGCCGCTTTCCATTCCAATATGTACCCTGTTCAGGCCTGCTGCAAACAAGGTGTTTAACTCCTCTTCCGTCTTTCTTGCAACGGTATGCGACCGAGCATAGGAGGTAACCCGCTCTACGCTAGGAAATTCCTCTTTGACCAAACGTATAATCTCTGCCAAATCTTCTGACGGTGCAATCAACGTATTGGCGTCTTGCAAAAACACCGACTTCATTCCCGCCAACTTCCATTGATGCGCCATCTGTGCCGCACTACTTCCGTCAAACTCTCCTGTGTCCGCATAGTGTTTTACCCGTCGAATTTCTGCTTTTATTTCTTCTTTGTCCCGCAACGAAAATTTCTTCCCCTTGTATAATCCGCAGAATTTACACTGATTCCAAGGGCAGTTTCTGGTCACACGAAGAAGCAGGCTCTCCGCCTCACTTGGTGGGCGAATTGGTCCTAGTTCAAGATTTTCAAGCATCCTATTTTCCATTGTTCATTCCCCTTTTTCTTTTTCTTAACCTTATCACTTCTCTTGCCCTAGTGTACCACAAACTTTCTGCTACGTCAGTACCTTGCCAGGGGTTCAATGGACTATTTCCAGGTACGTTTACTTCCGGTTAACTCCTGAGCATAGCCCCATAATGCAGTGGGGGACATGACGCACTGATAAAACAGAATAAACAAAATAAACCCACCGATATTTCGCCGAACTTTCAATTCTAACTGATCAAAAACTTGAATTTTTTGTAATCGCATTAAGATAATAAAGGTTGCTAATGTCATAGGAAGAACGAAAAAAAACATAATTCCAACAATAAGATAGTTTCCAAATAGAGCAAGAATCACTCCCGGTATAAAGAAAAAAGTATAAGCAAAGTCAATGTAAATAATCGCAATATCTAACAGCGTTAACACTTTGTAGTACAGATTTGGCTGCTGCCAAGGTTTCACTGCTCTCAGGCCTTCAATCATCCCTCTTGCCCAGCGAGAGCGTTGTCTCACCAAGTGAACAAATTTTTCCGGTACCTCGGTAAAGGCCACCGCCAAGGGTTCATAATATACCTTCCAGTTCACCTTCAAAAAATTCCAGGTAAGGACAATATCTTCTCCAATACAATCCTGCCATCCACCGAAGGATCGTACTAGCTCCGTGTTGTAAATACTAAATGCCCCTTGCGCCACCAAGGTTCCTTGGTACATTCCCTGCATTTTTTTAATTGCCGCCATGCTGATAAAGTAGTCCCACTCTTGCATTTTGGTCCAAAGATTAGACCGGCTATTTTTTGCCATAATTGCACCGGCCACCGCCCCTACATCCTCATAGGCATCGATTCGTGCAACTAAGTAACGCAAAGCCTTCTGGTGAAGCAAGGTATCTGCATCAATGGTCACAACATACTCTGTTTCTACCTTTTCCAAAGCTTGGTTCAAGGCAAAATGCTTCCCCTGCTCAGCTACAAAGCAATAGTTTATGGGCATCTTCAAAAAATCCTTGCTTGCACGCTCTACTTCTGCCTTTGTGCCATCGGTAGAATTATTGTCTGCAACCCAAACCGTTACTGCACCCTGATAATCCTGTTGATGTAAATACTTTAAGGTGTTATAAATGTTTTCCTCTTCATTGTAGGCGGCAATTAACACCGTAATCGGCTTCAATGGATTGGTATTGATATTGTATTTTTGCTTATTTAGCAAAGAGCTAATCACCAACAATAAGTTAATGAAGCCCGGGACCAGTCCTACTCCCCCAATGATCAGAACTGCCAACACCTCTCCTACAACTGCCGAAAGATCATGAAACCAGGGAATTCCAATGAATAGACAAATTGTCATATACAAACAAGCTCCCCCCAGAGAAATGAAAAATTTGTGCTTAACCGGCACATACCACTTTGACATGAATACCCTCCTATCTTGTCCAAGTTTAACTTACCTTTTCTATACCAGTATACTATCACTTCCTTCTGTAGAAAGCAATAGGTCTTACCGCCCTATCATAAAAAGAAGAAAAGTTTAATCTTTCCCACTTTTCTTTCTTCTTTTATCCTTTTTTCTTCTTTTTATTTTTATATAGCACCCTTATCTTAAAATTTTCTTAAAGCACTTCTTTAAGTCTTTTTTCAGACCTCCGCCCTATGATATACTAATGAGATAAAGACTGTGCAATAAAAGAAAGTTGGCGGCATACCGCCACGGAGGTAAAACCATGAGAATATTAATTGTAGAAGATGAGGTGCGTCTAGCAGAAGCACTATCCCACATACTAACCGACAAAAAATATATGACCGATGTGGTTCATAATGGGGATGACGGATTAGACTATGGACTTAGCGATATTTATGATGCCATTATCCTGGATGTAATGCTCCCGGGAATGAATGGCTTTGAGGTTGCCAAGTCCCTAAGAAAAGAAAAAATCCAAACGCCAATTCTCATGCTTACCGCCAAAGGAGAAATTGCAAGCAAGGTTGCCGGCTTAGATTGCGGTGCCGACGATTACATGACCAAGCCCTTTGCTCCAGAAGAGCTTCTCGCACGCCTTCGCGCATTGACTAGACGTCAAGGTGAAGTATTGCTAGACGAAACCAGCTTCGGAGATTTGACCTTGAATTTATCCACCTGCGATTTAATGTGCGGTGGGAAGTCTACCCACTTAAACTACAAGGAGTTTGAAATTCTCAAGCTGTTAATGGCAAATCCAAAAGCTGCAATTACCAAGGAGGATATTATCACCAAGGTTTGGGGCTATGACTCTGACGCCAGCGATAACAACGTGGAGGCCTATATTTCGTTTTTACGAAAAAAACTTTCCTTCTTAAACTCAACCGTTTCCATTAACGCCCTAAGAAAAGTAGGATATCGCCTAGGAGAAGAAAAATAATGTTAAAAAAATTAAAACGCAAGATCATTTTAATTAACATGATTCTCGTGGGAGTTGTCTTGATTTCCGTGTTTTTTATTGTATCCTTAAATGCCTATAAGGGTGGACTACTCAATATCAACAAAGCCCTTGCACAATCGGTGAGCTTCGTCCAAAACCAGGGTCTTGAACAGTTTAAGTTCAAAAAACCTTTAGGCAACGAAACTACCAAACAGCCAAGCCTAAATCGCCCGGCCAATAATATTGCTACCGTCACCGTAGTCTTAACCGGCAACGGAAATATCGCCAGCGTGTATGAGGATCTTGGTTCTATTTCTACCGAGAATTTAAACAAAGCAGTAACGCAGGTTATCAATACCGACCAAACCACAGGAAAACTGCCTTCCATAAATCTTTTTTATTTAAAAATTTGCTCTGAAGGGGTCACCTATGTTTCCTTTGCTAATACTGCGCCTTTGCGTGAAACCATGGAACGGGTAATCGTCATCGCTGCTGTGCTCAGTACAGGAACCATGATTGTCTTCTTTTTCATCAGCTTACTGCTAGCAGGAATTGCCATCAAGCCGGTGAAAAAAGCTTGGGAGCAGCAACAACAATTTGTTGCCGATGCTTCTCATGAATTGAAAACTCCACTGACAGTTATTCTCGCCAACAACAACATTCTTCTCTCCCATGATAAGGAATCGATTTCTTCACAAAAAAAATGGGTAGAAAGTACGCAAGATGAAGCCTTACACATGAAAAAATTGGTAGATAATCTCTTGTTTTTGGCCAGATCTGATGCTGCGGAAAACAAATTCACCCTCACTCAGGTTCCGCTTAGTGATATTCTCATGGAAAGTGCCTTGCAGTTTGAGCCAGTTGCCTTTGAAAAAGGCGTCTTGGTGGATACCGAGGTGGTTCCCAACATGACCATCTCCGGGGATCTTACACAAATCCGTCAGCTGGTACACATCCTACTGGATAACGGCTGTAAATATGCAGGGGAAAACGGTCGTGTCTTTGCAACCCTTAAGCCGGTAGGAAACATCAAGCGCCTTTCTGTAAAAAATACAGGGACTCCCATCCCTGCCGAAGATATTGAACATATTTTTGAGCGATTTTATCGTTCGGACAAGGTCCGCACCCAGCAAAACGGCGAGGGAGGCTACGGCCTTGGCCTAGCCATTGCAAAAAATATTGTAGAACAACATAAAGGCAAAATTTCCGTATCCAGCAGCAAGGAAAACGGAACAGAATTTATCGTGGATTTTCGATAAACAAAGGACTTACGCTAAAAATAAGATCGAAAAAACAGTGAAGCCAAAGACTTCACTGTTTTTGTTTCCTTATTAATTTAATAAAGGGGATTACTTATCTAGTTACTACTAGTGCAGTACCCTGTCCGCCACCGATACAAAGTGTAGCAAGACCTGTCTTCGCATCTCTCTTGATCATTTCGTGGATTAGTGAAACGAAGATTCTGCATCCGGATGAACCGATTGGGTGTCCAAGAGCGATTGCTCCTCCGTTTACGTTTACCTTTTCCATGTCGAAACCAAGTTCTTTTGCTACTGCAAGTGACTGTGCAGCAAATGCTTCGTTTGCTTCGATTAGATCGATATCTGCGATAGTGTATCCAGCTTTTGCTAGTGCTTTTTCTGATGAAGGAACTGGTCCGATACCCATGATAGTTGGGTCAACACCTGCTGAAGCATAGCCTGAAACTGTGCAAAGAGGCTTGATTCCAAGTTCGTCAGCTTTTTCTTTGCTCATTACTACTACTGCAGCACCTGCATCGTTTAAGCCTGAAGCGTTAGCAGCAGTTACTACTCCGTCCTTCTTGAATGCTGGCTTTAATTTTGCAGTCTTTTCGATAGTTGTTCCAAATTTAGGGAATTCATCTGTATCAAATACAACTGGTTCGCCCTTTCTCTGAGGAATTTCTACTGGAACGATTTCATCTTTGAATCTGCCGCTTGTTACTGCTGCTTCTGCCTTGTTCTGTGAAGCAACTGCAAACTCGTCTAGCTGTTCTCTTGTAAGGTTCCACTGCTCAGCAATGTTTTCTGCTGTGATTCCCATGTGGTAGTTGTTAAATGCATCCCAAAGTCCGTCATTAACCATGATGTCTACCATCTGAGTGTTGTTCATTCTTGCTCCCCATCTTGCTGTAGGAACAACGTATCCTGCCTGTGACATGTTTTCTGCTCCACCTGCAACGATGATATCAGCATCTCCTGCCTTGATAATCTGAGCAGCAAGCTCGATAGCTCTAAGACCTGATCCGCATACCTTGTTTAATGTCATTGATGGTACTTCAATTGGAATTCCAGCTTCCATTGAAATCTGTCTTGCAATGTTCTGTCCAAGTCCGCCCTGAAGAACGCAACCCATAAGAACCTCGTCGATCATCTCGCCTTTGATTCCTGCTCTTTCGATTGCACCTTTAACTGCAATCGCACCAAGTGTTGATGCCGGAATGCCCTTTAGTGTTCCACCAAAGTTACCAATCGGTGTTCTAGCTGCACTTACAATTACTACTTCTCTCATGTTTGAGTGTCCTCCTTATGTAAAATAAATAATTAAAATTTGCTATTTGTTATGGTAAATATAATATCATAAAATGATAATTATGCAAGGAATAATATGGTTTTCAGACAATGGCAATTTACCCTTAGTCTAAAGGCAAGGGAAACTTCCTAAGCCGGGAATAATTGTAGTCCCACAGTTAAGGCGATTGCGCCGATAATCCAAAGGATCAACACTAACGGTAGTACATATTTCAAAAACTTTGTCCACGGAATTTTAGCCATAGTCAATGATGCCATTAACACCCCATTGGTTGGTGTAATAAAGCTAGTTATTCCCGTTCCAAACTGGAAGGCGGTAACAATATTTTGTCTGGATACTCCAACCAAATCTCCTAGCGGTGCCATAATCGGAATCGTTAGTGCCGCGTGACCGGATGAAGATGGCACAAAGAAGGAGATAATATTCTGCACAACCAGCATGATGTTTGCAAACACAGCTTTAGGAAGACCACCAAGCATATTTGCCGCACCATTTAATATGGTATCGATAATTTTTCCGTCTTGGGCAATAATAATAATCGCTCTTGCCAATCCAATAACCAAGGCTGCATAAATTAAATCTTTGGATCCATCGATAAAGGAATCTGCAATTTCTGCTTGATTTAATCTACCAACAATACCGCCAAACACGCCAATCATAACAAAGATCATGGAAATTTCTTTTGTGTACCACCCTTGTGCCAATACACCCCAAACCATAACTGCCATACCGATGCCAAAAACAGCCAGCACCGCGCCATCCTTCTTGGTAAATGGCTTTATTTCTGTGCTTGCGCCCAATAATGTCTCTCGATTCTCCTGATCCAAGTGATAAACCAAGGATTTTTCCGGATTCTTTTTTACCTTTTTTGCATAGAAAAGAACAAAGGTAATGGAAACCGTCATCATGATCACCCAGATTACGCCTCTATAAACAATTGCTGATCCCGGTGCAAGTCCTGCAAGGGACTGTGCCAGGCCCACAGAAAACGGGTTAACGGTCGAGGCCGCTGTTCCTGCTGCCGCGCCAATGTATACAATGGAAAGCCCGGTGAGGGAGTCATATCCCATAGCCATCATCAGAGGGATAAAAATCATATAAAAGGGCAAGGTTTCTTCGCACATCCCAAAGGTTGTCCCCCCTAGACCGAACAGAATCATACACAAGGGAATAATAAACAGCTCTTTTTTCCCGAATATTTTTGCAGCTCTTCCAATGCCGGCTTCTATCGCTCCGGTTCGATTAATTACGCCAAAGGCGCCGCCTACAATCAATACAAATCCAATTGTTTCTCCCGCATTGATGATGCCCTTAATTGGAGCGGTGAAAAAATCGTCTACCCCTTGAGGATTGGATGCCACCTCATGATAGGAGCCTGCAACGACAATGGTTTTTCCGTCATCGGTTTCTTTTGTGTCAAATTGCCCACTGGGAACCAACCAAGTTAGTATGGTCATAAATAGAATAATTGCAAATATAATGGTGTAGGTGTGGGGAATACTTAATTTCTTTTTTAACTTACTCATTTCCTTCTCCTCTATTAATACAGTTCTTTCTGCTTTTTTAATTCTGCCTTTGCTTGTGCCACAAGTACCGGTCGGTCAAAGAGATCCAGGGCAATTCCTGCAAAGCTTTTGACCATTTGATGTAGGCGCTTATATGCTTCCGATGAATTGGCGTAAGCCAAAGCACTTTCATCATGTACAATAAACGACAAGCCTTCATCCAGTCCGATTTCCGTATACAAGGTGGGCACAAGATTGCTGACATTTCCAATGTCTGTGGACCCCGGCATAGGATCCCAGGTTCTATATACCTGTTCAAACCCTTGCCTTTGCATATTTTCTTCAGCAAGCTTCCCCAGTACAGGGATGGTCACAATGTCATCTAAGGATGCATCCGGCATGGAAACCTCTAATTTGGCTCCGGTCATTAGCTCTGCACCTTTCGCACAGTTAATCACTTTTTGTGTAATTTGATCAACATAGGCTCGTTTTTTCCCTCTTACATAGAATTTGCAAGAAGCATTTTCCGGAATAATGTTTACCGCTTGTCCCCCATTGGTGACAATTCCATGAATGCGGACATCCTGCATAATCTGTTGCCGCAAGGCATTGACCCCCGCAAAGGTCAATTGTACCGCATCTAAGGCGTTAATCCCTTCATAAGGAAATTGTGCCGCATGAGCAGGCTTCCCCTTGAAGGAGAACTCCAAAGAATCCATTGCAAGGGCCGGTGCCATAATATCTGTTTTTTCTTCAAGATGTGCTTGCATAACAATGTCTAAATCATCAAAGCAACCTTCCTCCAGCATAAGGGCCTTCCCATTGTAGGTTTCTTCTGCCGGTGTTCCGATTAGAACCACCTTGCCATTGATAGATTCTATCATTCTACCAAGAACAATTGCCGTTCCTGCTGTTACTGCCGATATCCAATTATGTCCACAGGCATGAGCGGCTTCTCCCTTAGGTCCATATCCAGGTAGGGCATCGTATTCTGCCAAAAATCCGATTACCGGTCCATCTCCATTTCCTCGTTCTGCTCTAAATGCCGTTTTTTCTTTGCCGTAAGGATAGGTGACCGAAAACTTTTCGCCACGCATTAGTTCTGTTAAGTAATTTGCACTTTCTACTTCTTCTCCACCCAATTCCGGATGGTTAAAAATAAAATCACAAATCTCCTCAATCTTTTCGCTTAATTTTTCTTCTAGCATTTCTGCTAAACTCTTTTTTTCTTCTGTTTTCATTTAAGCCTCCTTTTGTTTGCCCCTATATAGAGCAAATCTCGTGCCAACTTAGCAGAATATTTGTCCATTTCCCCTTAAACCCTTGTAGTTTCAACGTACATTTTCTTTTTCTCCTTGGGAATAAAAAGAAAACGACTTAGATTCGCTAAGTCGTTTTTGCTTTATTCCTAAGTCATTTTTGCTTTCAGTCATTTTTAACTTGTCTATTTAATGCTTTCTCCAACAACCTTCCCTTGTGCTTTTTCCACTTCCAACAAAAGTTTTTTGTCTAGGAATAGCTCCATGGCAATTTTGGCCATTATTTTAGAAATTTGATGAAGCTTCCTGGTGGAAAACTTTGAGTTAACATATTGCAGTGCGCGTTCATCATGTACGCGAAATTCTCCATCTGCCCCAATATCAAATTCCATATATAAGGTCGGACAAATATGGCTTACATTTCCAATATCCGAAGAGGTGAATTCCCCCTCTTGCATGTATTCCGGAGACGGTTCAATTCCTTCTTCCCCCATATATTCTAGGGCCAAACCGGTTAACACCGGGTTGTTGATCATATTGTCATAGGAATTCTCAAAATAAGACATGGTCATTTCTGCCCCGGCCATTAATGCTGCACCTTCCGCACAACGAATAATCTTTGGTTTAATGCTTTCTAAGTAGGTTCTATCCTTTGCCCGAATATAGTACCGACATGCTGCGGTTCCCGGAATAACACTAGGTGCATCGCCTCCTTCAGAGACAATTCCGTGAAGCTTCACGTCAGAACGAAGATATTGCCGTAGCGCATTGATCCCCATAAAGGTAAATTGTACCGCATCCAAAGCATTAATCCCCTCTTCAGGATAGGCTGAAGCATGGCTAGAACGCCCTTTAAAGGAAAACTCAATGGCATCCATGGCCAGAAACTTGGATTCCACTGAAGTATATTTTTCAAGATGGGATTGAATCACCACATCCACATCATCAAAGGCATGGGCCTTGATCATCTCTGCCTTGCAGCCTACGTTTTCCATTGCCGGTGTACCAATCACGCGAATCGTCCCCTGAAACTGTTCCTTTAGCTCAAGCAAAATCATTGCCGTACCCATGGAAACCGCAGAAATCCAATTGTGCCCACAAGCATGGGCAGGAAAGCCTCCCGGCCCTAACCCCGGCAAGGCGTCATACTCAGCAATAAAACCAATCACCGGACCTTCTCCATTTTTAAATTCTGCCAAGAAGGATGTGTCTAAGTCACAATATCCAGAAGTAACCGTAAACCCTTTTTTCTTGGCCAGCTCCATTAAAAATGCTGAGGAAACATACTCCTCCGTTCCCAGTTCCGGATTTTTGAACAGGAAGTCACTAATATATTCCATCTCTCCATAGTTCTTTTTTGCTGCTATCTCTATTTCCCCACATAATTTTTCATCAATCATCATGGACTCCTTTACTTAACCACCTTTTTCTCTATCTATCTTAGCACAAAAACCCTCCCTTGACGATGGAGATATGGTATACTTTACCTATGGAAAAACAATTTAATTTAGATAAAGAACAACTGAACACAATCTTAACTAAGCTTACCGATGGGCTTCTGATCAGCGATAGCTCCGGTAATATTTTGTTTTGTAACGAAGCCATCGCTTCTTACTATAATCTTACACGAACGAAGCTGCTTACCATGAAGAACTATGATCTTCTAGAGCAAGGCCTCATCGATCATTCCTTCACTGCACTGGTACTGAGCACAAAGAAGCCCATTACCTATGAGCAGCAGTGCAAGTCCGGAGAAAAATTGTTAAACAAAACCATACCCATCTTCGATCAGGCCGGCAAGGTTGTTTATGTTGTAGAGCAATGCTATTCTGTTGCCGCACTTTTGTTTAATTCGGGCATCGGCCCAGAGGAAGAAGCTGCCGCCGAAACCTTACAAGCAGCGGGCAGTGCTGTAGAAAAAGCACCACCGCTAGCAGAGTTTAAAAGTCCCGCTATGGAAAAGCTTTATAGCTTAGCCGATCATATGGCACCAAAGAACATCAACATTTTGATTTTAGGAGATTCCGGTACAGGCAAAACGCAATTGGCCAAACGGATTCACAATAACAGTGCCCGAAAATATGGCCCCTTTATTACCATCAACTGCTCCACCATCCCAGAAAATCTACTGGAGTCGGAGCTTTTTGGCTATACCAAGGGTGCCTTCAGTGGAGCAAATTCTTCCGGCAAGCAAGGCTTGGTGGAACTAGCCAACAACGGAACCTTGTTCCTTGATGAAATCGGAGAGCTTCCCTTAGGTATTCAATCTAAGCTTCTCCAATTGGTTCAAGAAAAAGTATTTCTTCCCGTAGGCGGCGTTCACCCTAAGCAAGTAGATACTCGAATCATTGCAGCCACCAATCGGGATTTGGCTTCTCAAATTGCCGAAGGCGTTTTTCGTGAAGATCTCTACTATCGTTTGGCCGTGGTAACCATTACCATGCCCCCTTTGGCGGGAAGAAAAGAAGATATCCATCGGTTAATTAAACACTTTACCAACAGATTCAATATTAAACATGATATGGAGGTTTCCTTTTCAAGAGAAACCATTCGGCGCCTTTGTGACTATTCCTACCCGGGAAATATTCGCGAGCTGGAACACCTGATCGAATTTTTGATCCTCAATGCCAAGGAGGAATACGTCACCCCTTATATGCTTCCTGCCAACATTCTTCATGACGAAGCAGCCTTAGATCCACCAGAGAAAATGGCCGAGCCTCCTTCTCCTGAGGATTATCACCAGGTGTCAACCTTTGATTCCTTTATCGAGGCACAGGAACGAGGACTGATTCAGAGCCTATACCCCCAGTATGGGAACTCCTATAAATTGGCCGACCGGCTAGGTATTTCACAAAGCAAAGCAAGCCGCTTGATTCGAAAATATATTAAACAGGACTAAGCTTATTATCAAGATTACAACAAAGACGTAGCAGATTTCTCTTGCTACGTCTTTTGATTTTCTTTTTATTTTGGTTTCCCCTAGGGTTAACCCTTACACTTAACAATGTGTTTTTCAATTAATTTTACCGGCTTGTAGGAAAGCTTTGCCTTACGCAAATTAGGAATTCCCATGTCCTCTTCTCGATTAATGTATTTCACATTGGCTGCCATGTGCTTGCAAAACTCATTGTTAATGGCTTGATAAAGTCCTCTAAACTGCGTATTGGCTTTTTCCACATGCTCGGTCACCGTCTTTCGATCCAGATCTCCTCCAATGGCAATGGCCTCTATCTTTCCGTCAATTAGAATCGCCCCGGCCTTGTAGCCTATGGTTTCAATATTACAAAACACGTCCTTCATGGCTTCCTCTTCCATTTTCAACAATTCCATCTCATGGGCAGGAACGTCCTTCCGTGCGTTAAAGTCTGAAATAAATCGCATGGCATCCTCTGCCATTGCAGAGGTTAGTGGAACGTACTCATAGTCATAGGTCTTGTGAAAATAGTTTAAATGGTTTTTCTTCCCATGATATTCTCTGCCCTTTAATTCGATCAAATCTTGTGTTCGATACACATAGTCGTAATTTGGCCGATCATCAATGTAAGAAAGCTGTCCCGGGCAGGCCTCCTTCAAGAAGTCCAACATATGCATCGGTACAAGTCTCATACTGAAGGGATAACCTTCCGCTTCAAAAATCTTCTTTGCTTCAAAGATGGTTTGGTGAAGCTTCTCCGGGTCATAGGTTCCGGTTTTGGTCAATGGAGGAAACATAAACGGCAAGACAATGCCCTCTTCTA
This sequence comes from Anaerovoracaceae bacterium, assembly GCA_036638575.1. GTDB lineage: Bacteria > Bacillota > Clostridia > Peptostreptococcales > Anaerovoracaceae > JAXGRD01. The sequence continues at coordinate 19,417 of JAVWKI010000003.1, forward strand.
GTTCAAGGTGACTGATTCCTGCAATACACAGATAGTCTCCAATAATCTGCCAACTGAATTTATTAATATTTCTCCACATATACAGTGCCGAAAAGGATAAACCGGACGTCTTGTATTCAAATCCATTTAAGTATTCTTCCAAGATCTCCTTATTTTCTATGGTTATTTTCTCGCTAAACATGAACATCAAATTTACCTACTTAATGATTGCAGAAATTTGTTTGAAGCCTTCTTCTTTTGCCCCGCCTACAAATTCAAACAATACTGCCTCTACGGTTGTCAACACTGCGCCAGACTGGGCCATTCTCTGAAATGCTGTTTTTTTGTCGTGCTTCTTTCTGGATGAACAGCAGTCGGTAGCAACAAAAACATCATAGCCTCTCTCAATTAAATCCAGAGCGGTCTGCTGAACACAAATATGGGCTTCGATACCGAAAAGAATAACGGTTTTTGCTCCTGTTTTTTCTAGCTCTGCAACAAACTCTTCCGCACCAAAAGCGCTAAATGAAGTTTTTTCGATTGGGGAAAATTCACCCAAAGCTTCCTTAATCGGTTCTATGGTATCACCAAGCCCTCTGGTGTATTGCTGTGTAACCAAAATCGGTACATTCATCACTCTTGCACCTTTAACCATCTTGACTACAGAAGCGCAAAGCTCTTCCTCATCTCGCATAGCAGGCATCAACCGTTCCTGGAAGTCTATAGCAATAACGGCTGTGTTGTTTTTTTCGATTTTAAAGTTCTTCATTTTCAATCCTCCACTGTTCTATCTCTTTAATTAATCCCTTATTGGTTAAATCACATTTTAATGGGGTAATGCTCGCATAGTCTTCTTGGTCTGCAATAACATCAATGCGCGTATCCTTGCTTCGATAAATTACAGGACTGCCATGGTACCAGTACTCCTTTTCGCCTTGTTCGTTTTCCTTTGGATTAAACCATTCCTCATATTCTCTTACCCCAAGGCGGGTATATTTAACACCTTTTATTTTCTCTTTGGGCAGGTTTGGCACGTTGATATTTAGGGTCAACACTCCATCCCCATTGGTTCTCATCTTCTGTGCGGCAGAAATTGCAAGTTCACAAGCATAGGTAAAGTGCTCCGGCTCATGACTATTGACCGAAACCGCTACCGCTGGTTTGCCGCAAAGCGCTCCTTCTAAGGCCGCCGATACCGTCCCGGAATAAAGGGTATCTGTTCCCAGGTTTCCCCCATGGTTAATTCCCGCAAAGACCATATCTATCTCTATCTTTTGTTGTTCCAAATAGCGCAAGCCTAGCTTTACACAATCTGCCGGAGTACCGCTGATTTCCAGCCCCTTAACGGCATGTTCAAAGTCTACTTCCTTAATGGTAATGGGTTTTCCCACCGTAATCCCATGTCCGGTAGCACTTCTTTGTGTATGTGGTGCAGCAACATATACATCGGCTATTGACGATAATGCTTCTACCAATCTTGCAATACCTTCCGCCTTTATGCCATCGTCATTGGCAACCAAAATTTTCATTTTTCTATCTCCCTTTTCTTCACATTGATTTCTTTTTTTATCTTAGTATATTTTCCCCTTTAAATATGCCCATTTCTAGGGGTTCATACTAAAGTTTTATCTCCGGTTTCCCTTTTCAATACTATTGTTCTACATACATTTCCCTCGGGAAGTGTTAATTTTATATCATAAATCTACAGGAGGTAAAATTATGCTAAACGAACAAGTTATCAAAAGTTACATCGGGAGTGAGCACACCCAAGAGTTGGAAGCACTTTCCGCGAACATTGCAGCCGCAGGTTTTCCTAAGGTTAATCTCAAAAGTCCTAAACTGACATTGGTTCTATCCATCATCCTAGGCTTTCTTGGCCTTGATAGACTGTACCAAGGTGGGATCAAGATGTTTGCCTACAAACTGCTGATGATCGTCTTCACCTTTGGAATTTGGTGGATTGCAGACATTTACTTCTGCAGAAAAGCAACAGAAGAAGATAATTATAATAAACTGGCTAGCATCACAGCTTAACGGCTTCTGTCAAAAACATTAAACTTATCGGATAAATGGGTAGACTTCTACCCATTTTCTTTATGTATAATTCCATTTACACCCCCACGGTTTTTAATATTTAGCTTTTTGAAAATATTATAAATGTGGGTTTTTACTGTGCTTTCGGAAATATACAATTCTGCTGCAATTTCACTATTGCTTTTTCCTCTATAAATCAGTACCACCAAGTCTTTTTCTCTTGTGGTTAAGTCATACTCTCTGGCTAGCTCATCCATGCGCAAATCCAGGTCAAAGGCCTTAGGCTCTTCCTTGTATACCTCTGAAAAATCCACCTTGTAAATGAAGTAGACGTTTGCCAGGTTGACAATGAACCAAAAGATAATGGTTAAGTCCAGTGGTTCTCTAATGAATCTGCTGTTTCCCCAGTATACTGAAGCCTCTCCCCAAAAAAACGAACCATAGTTCCAAAGGAGCATGGCGGTAACCACCAGCATGTAACGCATTTCGTTCTTTTTTTGCAGCAAAACTCCTCGGCTCATGTAAATGACACTTCCCACCAAAAGCAATAAGATTAATACTACATCGGTAACCAAAAGCAGCCATCTTAGGGTATAAAAGTACTTTATAGAAAGCACGAAAGAGGATATGCACCAAAGAGAAGCATAAACGATAACGTAAATCTTCACATTTTTGTTAAAAAACGCAAAGGTTTTTTCCCCAATAATTTTTTGTTGAAGATTAATCCATAAGTAAAATAATATTGCAATTATACAGCTTCCGATTCTTAGGACAAAGGTATTGGTCATCCCACCGATGACGTAGCCTGTGTAATAAATCAGCATATCATAAAGACTCATGATCAAAAGTACGATAATGAAGTACTTCAACGCACCATTTAATTCTGTTTTTTTCTTTTTACCGGACAAAAATATCATCGTGATGCTCCCAATGCTCAAAAATATTGCTACCATGTAGCAGAGCAAAATGGCATTTTCGACTATTTTCATTGTTTATCAGCTCCTTTACTAAATCGCGTCCAGTTGTTATTGTACCACATTTATCTCCATACGCCAAGAAACTCGGGTGCCCCCGAGTTTCTTGATATTACTTAATACTTTTTTCGGCAATCGTTCAGTGATAAAATTCCCCCTGTTGCCGCTTACTTTTACTCCGTAATTTTATCTGCTTTTTCCTTTTGCAGCAAGGCCATAAAAGTTGTAAATTCACCCTAGCTGCCTCAAACTATAGTATGATTACAGTCCCATTACACTACCAAGCACTTGGCCAATTTTTTCATTAAGCTGCAAATCTACATTAACGCTATGGGCGGTTTTGCTTTTGTTGATCAGCACCACCTTGTCCCCGCGAAAGTAGTTCACAAAGCTGGCCGCCGGATACACCACCAGTGATGTACCGCCAATAATCAAGGTGTCTGCCTTACTGATGGCCTTCACCGCTCCCTGGATCACCTTATCGTCAAGAGCCTCTTCATAAAGCACCACATCCGGTTTTACAATGCCTCCGCATTTACGGCAAATAGGAACGCCCGTCCTACAGTTTTCTTTGCCCAAAACATAATCCAGATCATAGGCCTCCCCGCAAGTCATGCAAAAATTCCTCAGGACAGATCCATGAAGCTCGTATACGTTTTTGCTTCCTGCAAGCTGGTGCAGTCCATCAATGTTTTGTGTCACCACAGCCGATAGCTTCCCCTGTGCCTCAAGCTGTGCAAGTGCCAGGTGTGCCTTATTGGGCTTCGCCTCCGGATAGATTAAATTTTTCTTGTAATAATCAAAAAAAGTTTCCGTATCCTCCATGAAGAAGCTATGGGAGATCATTTCTTCGGGGGATTTCCCATAATCGGTCTGTGCCTGATAAAGCCCTGCTTCCGAACGAAAATCCGGAATATTGCTCTCTGTGGATACTCCCGCTCCCCCAAAGAAAACAATATTGTTGCTTTCTTCTATAATTTTTTTTAATTCTTCATACATTTTTCTGCCCTCCTTGCGCCTAATTATACCACAAAATTCAAGGATGTTTATTGCATTTCCGTCAGGTGCTTCCAGTATCTTATCGGCATAAAGTTTTTCTGGCATCTTGGATTGGTTCGCTCCTTAATGGCAATGGTATCAAAGTAATTTTTCCAAAGCGTCCGGTAAAGTTCTTCCTCCTCCCCTATGGGCGGTAGGTCTTCTTTGGTAAATTTAGAAATATACCATTCTCCCTTTGCGGAAATTAAGGCCTTTTCTCGCTTGAGATCGTGGATAATAAAGGCTTCCTCACGGAATCGATCGCAAAAATGATCGGCCAAAAATTCCACCACATCATGATCCGGCTCTATGGGGCTGTAAAGAACTTGGTTGTTTAACAAGGTAAATCGAATAAGTCCGGTGAGCCGATGAATTTCATTGTTTACCTTTTTTTCCGCTTTTTGTACCTCAAACACAATGGGATGCCCATGAAACATACTGGTTCCGCTGCCATGGTTAAATCCAAAGCGAACATAATTCAAGATCTTGGTTTCCTTATCCTCTACCGACGAACGGTACACCTTATAAATCCGCCCCAAATCGTAAGCAGAAATTTTTTGGGCGATCGCCCCATAAACGATATCGCTTTTGTCCTCTTCTGTTTCTTGAACCTTAAATCCACCCAGTAGCCCTGATTGATATTCTTCTTGGGGGTAAATGCCGGTGGCTTTTTCACCGTAATAGTGATAATAAATGCAGGTCAGTAGCCCCTCAAATGTACCATCATACAAATAGTCAACCATTTAATTTATTTCCTCCCGATAGTTTTCCCATTCCTTGATTAAACAAAGATAGCTGCACTCCGTCCCTAGTCTCTAGAAGTTGGTCTCTGATTTTTTCCGGGGTGAAGCTTCCCTCACCGTAGTATTTCCCCTTGCAAGTAATAAAGTGTCTCGCCCGCTTCACCACTACGCCAATTTTTTTTAGGTCCTCATAGCCTACTGCTGCCAGCTTCCGTTGACGAATAATTCTAAGCGCAGACAAGGTCCCTACCCCCGGAATGCGTAGGAGTTCCTCCATGGACGCCCGATTGATTTCCATGGGAAACATGGATAGATGCCGTAGGGCCCAGCTAACCTTGGGATCTACCTCCGTATCCAGGTTCGCCTGTCCCTGTGCAAATAACTCATCTGCAGAAAACCCATAAAATCGCAGTAGCCAATCCGCCTGATATAGTCGATGCTCTCGTGCAAGGGGCGGTGCGGTAAACACATCGGGCAAAATTTCCGACTTTACCACCGGAACATAGGCACTGTAATAAACCCGCTTCATCTTGAAGGTGCGGTATAAATTCTCACCGGTTTTGATAATCTGCCGATCCGTTTCCGTCCCTGCACCCACCATCATTTGCGTAGTTTGCCCTGCGGGAGCAAAGGTTTCCTTTTTGCGCTTACCTAGAGCCGGCAAATACTCCTGTGCCTGTTCTCGCAAATAATTGCTCTCTTGGTTTAAATCCTTGCCCTTAAACATGTTTCCCGGACCCTTAAGGGACTTATATTCAATTAAGGTATTGGTAATTTGTTTCATGGGAGAAAAAATCCCTTGAATTGTTTTTTGCGGGGCAAGAAGCTGCAAGGATTCTCTGCTGGGAAGCTCCGCATTGACACTTAACCGATCTGCTTCTAAGCCGATTTGATGGACCAGCTCCGGGCTAACTCCCGGAATAATTTTGGCGTGAATATACCCTGCAAAGCCATATTGGTGACGCAAAATCCGCAAGCTTTCTAAGATTCGCTCTGCCGTATGATCCGGAGATACCTCCACCGCCGAGCTTAAAAACAAGCCCTCAATGTAGTTTCTCCGGTAAAACTCTATGGTTAGCTTGGCCAGCTCCGCCGGTTCAAAGGATGCCCGCTCTACCTGACTGCTCCGCCGATTCACACAATAAGCACAGTCGTAAACACAATTATTGGTAAATAAAATTTTCAATAGGGAAATACATCGGCCATCCGCTGACCAAGAATGGCAAATTCCTGCTTCTACCGCGCTTCCGATCTTGCCGTTGTTCTTCCTTCCCGTACCGCTAGTTGAACAAGAAACATCATATTTGGCACTTTCTGCCAAAATTCGTAATTTATCATAGATTGCGTCCACTGCTACCCTCCTATCACGGTTTCCTCTTTGCTATAGTTTATCATAGAAAGAACATACGTTCAACCATTGTTTTTCTCTATTTTCAATGATAAACTTGAATCAAAGTAAGCGAAAACGCGAAGATGAGGAGGCAGTTATCATGGAAAAAACAGCATTGGTTCTTTCCGGAGGCGGAAGCAGAGGCGGCTATCAGGTGGGCGTATGGCAGGCACTGCGAGAGTTAGGCATAGAAATAGATATCGTTACCGGGACTTCCGTGGGTGCAATTAATGCCTCCATGGTGGTCACCGGGGAGTTTGAGCAGGCGAAGGCACTTTGGATAGAGGCAGAAACCAATATGATCTTTGATTTGGACAACGACAGCCTTTATAATGCGGCGAAAACCGAAAAAATCAAAAATACCCACGGATTTATGGGCATGCCTATGCAAGAAGCCTTAAGCTATGCCAAAAACGCCTTAATCCGAGGCGGTGCAGGCTCAGGTGGAATGCTGGAAATCTTGGAAAAATATTTGAATCTAGACGATTTTTTCGCCTCTCCCATTGAATACGGAATGGTCACTGCAGAGCTACCAACCTTCAAGGGTCACTACCTTTACAAGGAGGAGCTCCCCAAGGATTTAGCTCACCAATACATTTTGGCCAGTGCCTCTTGTTTCCCTGCCGCAAGATATTGCGTAATTGACGAAAAGAAATTTGTAGATGGTGGATATGCAGACAATTTACCCATTGACATGGCCATGGATAAAGGTGCTACCCGCATAATTGCCGTGGACCTAGAAGCGGTAGGCGTAGTAAAAAAAGAAAGTCTCCTTCGTGCAAAAACCCAAGCCAAAGAATTTCAGTATATTTCTTCCCTTTGGGATTTGGGGAATTTTCTTTGCTTTGATCCGGAAACCAATCGAAGAAATTTAACCCTAGGCTACTTAGATGCCATGAAAGCATTTAAGCAATACCAAGGAAAATATTATACCTTTCCCCAAAATACCTTCCCGGAAAACCAAATGCGTAGGGCCGATGCTGCCGCACATATTTTTGATTTAGATCCCCTTGTTGTCTACAGCAAGGATCAGCTTGATGCAGCCTTACGCCCTAAAATCCTTGATGCACAAATTGCATTAGGCAAAAAAACGCAGCCCCTACACACGAAGCTGCGCCATGAAACCTTAACGATCTTTATTGCAGAAAGCCTAAAAGAACATCAATCAGAAAGTCCATTTCTAAAAAAATATGTATTGAAAACCTTGCGAGAAGAAGTCCTTGCTGCTAGCTATCTGCTGAGAAATAATCTACTTTTTGACTGATTCATCCCAAATAATTCTGCCTTCATTCCTTGGCTTTGCAACAGGGTAGTCTCCGTCACAGTAACCCAGTATGCAGTTACCAATGCCCATATATTCCTCTCCTACGCCCCACTGTTCCATGAGGGCCTTTCCTTCTTCTGTCTCAAAAACCTCTTTTGCACGATGGATCCAGCAAGAATCCACCCCAATGGCATGGGCAGCATTGAGCATATTACAAATGGTTGCACTGCCATCCTCTACTCTTGTGGTCCGTTCCTTTTTGGCAAAGACCACCACCAAAGTTGGTGCACCATAAAACGGATCCGAATCACTTCCCATCACCTGTCCATTTAGGGCTGAAATCCGCCCAAGGGTTTCTTTCTCTCTTACCACGACCATAATCGGACTTTGGGCACTTCGTCCTGAAGGTGCAAATAATCCTGCACGAAGAATTTGTTCTACCGCTTCTGCCGGTACCTGAGTTTCTTTAAATTTCCTCACGCTTCTTCTGGTTTCAATATTTTTTAATACTTCAATTCCTTTTTTCTCGTTCATTTTTTCTTCCTTTCTGTTAACGTTTATTCTCAAACCAAAGCTGACATAGGCCTTCTATCTTCGTTGGAATTTCCGAAAGCTGCAACTGATTATAGTAAAAAATCAGCGAGGTTGCCGGAGATTTTTCTGTATAAGAAACCACCGGCAAGGTCAATATTCCTATACTTCTGGCTTCCTCACACAAAAGCCTCGCACTTTTTTCGCTGTTTACGTTGATGATCATGTTTACCCCGGAAGAGGTATTTACCGGAGTAATATACGGATTTTTGCCTAAGGCCTCTGCCGTAGCCGCAAGCTTTTGCGCATAAAGCCTTCTTAATTTTTTAATTCCCGTTTGATAATATCCTTTTTCCATAAATAATGCCAGGGTTAATTGCTCCGCCTTGGAGCAGGTTTGTGCATAGTCTTTGCGAATTTCATCAAAAATTTTCGCCATATCTTCCGGCAATACCATATAGCTAATCTTAATTGAAGCAAACAAGGTTGAAGAAAAAGAGCCCAAATATACAACCCTATCCCGCGTATCTAACCCTTGTAATGCCGGCACCGGCTTTCCGAAATAGCGAAGCTCACTATCATAGTCATCTTCAATAATATAGCTGTTGTTTTTTTCGGCCCAAGACAATAATTGGTATCGTCTTCCCACAGGGGTGACCGCCCCCGTAGGGAACTGGTTCGATGGACTCACATAAACTGCCGAGCGAATATTTGCCGGAAGCTTTTCAATATCAATTCCATCCGGTTTTACCGCTACCGGAGTAATGGCAAAGCCACGATCGCGAAAAATACTCTTTACCGGAAGGTATCCCGGGTCCTCTACCGCCACGTGTCCAATGCCCATTTTGTTTAGAATTGTGGATAAGTGCGCTGTAATTTGCTGTGTACCTGCCGCAATCACCACCTGCTCCGGGGTACATTTCACCCCTCTAGAATGATAGACATATTTTGAGATTTCAAAGCGTAAGGATTCCTCCCCTTGAGGGTCACTTTCAAAGAGAAGTAGGTGTACATGATCCGTAAGCACCTTGTTTAAGCATTTCTTCCATCGGTTAAAATCAAAACAAGAAAGATCATAGCTTAGCTTTGGTTCTTGCTCCCCTATGGTCCTGCTCATCACACTTTCCCCATGGTTTTCTTCTTTTTCCGGATAAAACATCGAACTGACAAAATATCCGGATTGTGGCTTACTGTAAATATATCCTTCCACTGCAAGCTGGCTATAAGCAAGCTCAATGGTTGTAAGGCTCAGCTTCAAGGATGAGGATAAATTTCTAAGAGAAGGAAGCTTCTCCCCGGGGACAATTTCTTGCGCCAAAATTGCCGCCTTAATAAAATCATAGAGCTGCAAATAAAGCGCTCTTGCGGAATTACTCTCAAAAATCGGGATGATTGCTTTCATAAACTGCCTCCAACTGTATATATAAAAAAAAATATTTTTGCATATTTCCATAATAACACCAATGAGATAGTATGTATAGGGTGAAAAAAGGAGAAAAAAAATGTTAACAAATGAAAAATCAATGATTCAAAAACTAGTCATGACCGCAATGATGATGTGTCTGATTATGGTGATGACCTTTATTATTCGAATTCCGGTACCAGCTACACAAGGCTATATTCATCTAGGCGACTGTATGATCTTCCTGGGCGTTTTACTTCTTGGCTGGAAATACGGTGCAGTTGCCGCCGGTGTAGGCTCTGCTTTGGCAGACCTTTGGGGTGGCTATGTGATTTATGCACCCATTACACTGGTAGTAAAGGCTGCCATGGCCATTTCTGTAGGCTTGTTCGTTCAGTGGGCACTAAAAGGTGGCCTATCTGCAATGAAGCTTTGCATTATGGAAATTATCGGAATGATTATTGGCGGTGCGATCATGTGCGCAGGTTACTATTTAGCAGAAGGCTTTATGGTTGGAAACTGGGTTGCTCCTCTGGCAGCAATTCCAATGAACATCATTCAATTTGTTGTGGGCGTGTTCCTTGCAACGATTTTGGTTAATGCCCTATACAAAACCCCTGCCCGAAAGATGTTCGCTTATCACTTAGATACTGTACAATAACCCTTAACCCAATAAACAAAATGAAATACCCGAAATTGGTGCGAACCGATCTCGGGTATTTTATTAATTTTCTAATTTTATAAAGTTATCCTTCATTAACGGGCCATTGATAAAGGCATCCATGGTTGCATAGCTGCTGGCATTTGCAATGCTGCCCACTCTCTTTGTTCCATGATTCTTATAGACATAAACATCTTCATGAATGTATATCAGTGCAGCCTCCCATCCACCATGAGGGCTGCTTTCATAGGTCTTTGCACTACCGAAGAAAAAAACCTCCCGCGATGACAGCTGATACGGTCTCCAATATTGCACTTGTCCCGCGTAGCCGGTCTTGTCCAAAATCCTAGGATCGACCTTCACCAAATACCCGGTTTTTTCATAGGTCAGTCGGATTAAGGTATCCCTACCAGTCCAAGGCTTCATATCCTTTGCAATATCCTTGTAGATTTGCTCATATTCCTCTAGTTCATTTCTGCCTCCACCAATAATCGGTGCAACAATGGTATCAATTTGTGCCAGCACGGTTCCTTGCTTATTCTTCACTTTTAGCAATACCTGTATTTTGTTTGGTGCGTCTTGCTTTGTGACCAGTTCAAGGGTTTTTCCATTATAATAAGAAGCTGGATAAGCACGCTCTCCACCTATGGTGAGATAGCCTGATCCATCTACCGTAATCACTTGCCGATCGTATGCCAGTCCCTTGCCTTGCTCCACAACCTCCAGCACATCGGCAGTTCCCGTTTTCCCTCGAATGGTTTCTAAGACATTTTTGCCGATCATCTCTGCCTCTGCACGGTTTTCTGTTCGCCCATAACTCTCTGTAATGGGTGAAATTACCGCTATGGCAATGGTCACAAAAATGGCACAAACCACTAGGCCCACAATGACCTCCACCAAGGTCATTCCTTTTTTATTGGCCAGCGCGTTCATGGGCTTCTCCTCCCTCTTGGCCTAACCTTCCTCCCGGGGTAAAATAAGTTAGGGCTTCTGCTTCCTTAATTGAAATCGATTGTTCTATGGTCTTACCGGGCAAACTAATCTTCATCTTCCCTTGGGCCAGCTCAGTTCCGCCACCTCGCTCAATTATTTTTGCTGCCTCTTCAAGGTTTGCCGAGGCGGTTTGGGCTTTCCTATTCATGTTGGTCGAAGTAAACAGGATCGTCGTTGCCGCACCCAAAATAATAATCAAGATCACAAAAGCAAGAACCCCTTCAATCAGTAGTTCCCCGGATTTGTTCCTTAAGGCCTTCCCTATTGCTCGCCCAAGTCGATTGTTTAGTTTTTTGAATCTACTACTTTCCATGTACAATTACTCCAAATCTCTTTTCCCGCTGTTCGTTCATACCAACCGCTAAATCGATAATTTACCGTCAAGCTATATACATTTCCCACAGAATCCCCTACCGTAAAGGTAACATCCAGACTTTTGATGGAAACAAAAGCCTTGGCCAATTCTGCACCGATGGCACCACCCTTATCCACCTGAGCTGAGCTGTCTAGCTTTATGGAAACATCTGTTATGGTGTATCCCGATAGCTGCTCCCCTTCTAGTGCTATTGTTACCGGAGAAATATCCCAGGAGGACTCCACAAGCTCCGCGGTATTTTTCGCCTTTAGATCCGCGATAATCATCCCCTTCAAATAGTCTCCCAGCTCGCCTTTTTCCAGAGAATCCGTAATGGTTTGGGTAGTGGATTTTGCAATGAAATAAATCTGTCGCTCTTGGCCTTGCTTATGGGTAGCCGCCAAATTTCCGGACGTAAAAACCAGCACGGCTCCACCTATAATTAGTAGAATTACCGCAACAATAATGACCATAATCAGGGTTTCGCCCTTTTGATTGTTGAGCTTGTTCTTCATCATTCCGCTTGCCCCCAAGGTGTTCTATGGAAATCACTTCCAATGGAATAATTTGGCTTATATTCGCCCTGGTTTCCATTGTTTTCTTTTATGGTTGGATAAATATAAGCAAAGGGTCCTGTGCCACCATTCT
>JAVWKI010000004.1:0-25917 GCA_036638575.1 Anaerovoracaceae bacterium
AAATACGGACTTAGGGCAAAGACCATCCGTACTTTTTCACAGAGCAGCTCTCGATCTAGCTGATCTGCCTTGTTGACTACAGGAATAATCGGTACCTTTGCCTCCTCCAGTAAGTTCATCCAAACTTTCAACTCATCTAAAGGTCCCTCATCAAAAACCAAAAGGGCCACATCGGTCTTCCCAATGACTTCCTTGGTTCGCTCTACACGAAGCGCCCCTAAGTCCCCTTGGTCATCAAACCCGGCGGTATCGATAAACACTACCGGCCCTACAGGATGAAGCTCCATGGCCTTATATACCGGATCTGTTGTTGTTCCTGCATGCGCTGATACCAGGGCAATATCCTGACCGGTCAACGCGTTGATCAGGGAGGATTTTCCACTATTCCTCTTTCCGAATATCCCAATATGAATTCGATTTGCTCTTGGCGTTTCGTTTAAACTCATGGGCTGTTCTCCTCTCTTAGAATCTAAAGTCTCTCTTTCCTTCGCTCATTTCCTCTAGGTGTTCTTTTACAATCGTCTTCACCTTTTCGTTAGGAATCATTTCCAGTCGCTGCTGAATAATTTCTTTTCCCTTTATCTTGGTTTCTTCATTGGCATAGTCCTCCAAGAATTCATTTAAGGTCATCAACGCATTAGGCTGACAAATATTTGAAATTTGACCAGACTTCAACAGTTCCATGAATCGATCTCCGGTTCTGCCTTCTCTGTAACAAGCCGTACAGAAGCTTGGCACATAGCCCAGATCAATGAGCCACTCTACTACTTCTGCTAAAGTTCTTGTATCGTTTACATCAAACTGAGCAGAGCAATCTTCCGGCAACTCTTCTTCTACATAACCGCCGACACTGGTTCTGCTGCCTCCACTAATTTGTGTAATTCCGATTTCCAGACATTCTTTTCTGGTTTTTGCACTTTCTCTTGTTGACATAATCATGCCGGTATATGGTACTGCAATTCTAAGTACAGCAACAATTCGTTTAAAGATATCATCCGGAACGCCGTTATCAAAGGTCTCAGGATCAATATCATCTGCCGGACGAATTCTTGGAACACTGATGGTATGCGGTCCACAGCCATAGGTGTCCTCTAGGTGTTTTGCGTGCATCAGCATTCCCACAAAGTCATACTTGTAAGAATCAAGGCCAAACAATACGCCGCAGCCTACATCATCAATTCCCCCTTCCATGGCTCTATCCATGGCTTCTGTATGATAAGCATAGTCGCTCTTTGGACCACTTGGGTGTAAATATTCATAAGCTTTTTTGTTATAGGTTTCCTGGAAAAGGATATAGGTTCCAATTCCCGCATCTTTAAGCTTCTTATAGTTTTCTACCGTCGTTGCTGCAATGTTAATGTTCACTCTTCTAATGGCACCGTTTTTGTGGTTGATGCTGTAGATGGTTTTAATGCTCTCCAAAATGTATTCAATTGGGTTTTCGGTTGGGTGTTCCCCTGCTTCAAGGGCAAGCCTCTTGTGTCCCATATCTTGAAGGGCAATTACCTCTGCCTTAATGTCCTCTTGGCTTAATTTCTTTCTGGTAATATGCTCATTTTGTCCATGATAAGGACAGTAAATACAGCCGTTAATACAATAGTTTGAAAGATAAAGGGGCGCAAACATTACAATTCTGTTTCCGTAAAACCGCTCCTTGATTTCCTTACCGATTTGGAAAATCTCCTCGATAACTGCCGGATCCTCACATTCCAGTAAGGTCATGGCTTCTTTGAAATCAAGTCCCTTGGCATCTCTACCCTTGTCTAAAATTCTTCTCATTAGCTCCATATCGGTCTTGTGCTCTTGGGCATAGTCGATGGTTGCCAGTATTTCGCTGTCCGAAATAAACTCTTCTGCTTTTTTTGATTTACTATTATACATGCTAAACTCCTTTTTTGCCGATTTCGGCCAACATCTTAATAATATCCGCTCTGTCCTTTTCAATGTTTATCGGCGGTATATCCGCCGGGTATATTTTGTACTTGTCTTTATATTCATCCGGGGTAACCTTCTTCATGATTACGTTGGCCCCGCAAGAAAATGCTTTTCTCCGCTCCGCATCGCTTAAAACGCCTAATGACGTTGTAACCGGCAGATTGGCTTTTGGTAATAGGATTCTGGCAATGGCCACCGCCCGCTTAGTCATTTCCGGGTCCCCATTTTTCTCCCCTGCAAGAGGCGTGTTGGGACTGGCGATAAATGGGCCAATTCCTGCCATATCACAACCGATTTCTTTAAGCAAAAGTAAATCTTCTGCCAAGGTTTCCACCGTCTGCCCCGGCAAGCCAACCATAAATCCACTACCGGTTTCATAGCCTAGCGCCTTAATGTCTCTCAACGTATTTAGGCGATTGGTCAAGGTTCCATCTGGATGCAGCCTACGGTAAAGCTCCTCATCTGCGGTTTCATGCTTGAGCAGGTACCGATCGGCCCCTTGCTCCTTTAAATAAACCAGTTCCTCTCGGCTCAACTCTCCACAGCTAATGGTAATGGCTGCCCCCTTAGCTTTAATCAAGGCACTAACCCTCCCTAGGGTTAAAACATTAGTATTAGGCACCTCTCCGGACTGTAATACTATAGTTTTATAGCCTGCAGCAATTGCTTTTAGGGCCGTTTCCTTGATTTCCTCTTCGGACATCTGGTATCGCTCCACATTGCAGTTTACATTTAAACCACAATAGGTGCAGCCCCTTGCACAGACGTTTGAGAACTCAATAATCGCCCGCATATCGATAATATTTCCTTTGTGCAAACGACAAAGTCTATCTGCCTCCTCATAATAAGGAGAAAAATCTTCGGCTGATAACGCCTTTATAATTTCTTGTTTATCCAATAAAAAAATCCTCCTCATGGCCGTGACCATACAAGAGGATAGAAAAACCCCGTAAAAAAAGTATGCCACCGCCTTCCCACTCGGTACAAATGAATTTGCCCTTGTAGCTCAGTACGACTTAACTTTAATATACCACAAAACCGGAGAAGATAAACCCGTTTTCGCTATTTTTGACTATTTTTTCTTCTTTCCCATAAGTTTTCCGCTAACTACTCTATCTTTACCAGCCAAATCTGTGGCAATGTTAATTTCTGTAAAGCACCCCGTCTCTTCCATCAATCTGCACACCGCTTCTCCTTGGTCATGACCAATTTCCAAAACCAAAGCACCTTCTTTTTTTAGGTGTTCCGGTGCTTCAGCAATGATTCTTCTGTAAAAGTCTAAGCCATCGCAACCACCGTCTAGGGCATTCATCGGCTCATAGTCCTTTACCTCGGCCATCAAGGTCGGAATCACAGCTTGAGGAATATAAGGCGGGTTAGAAACAATGATGTGATATTTTTTATTCTTAATTGGGCCATAAAGATCTCCCAATAAGACCGTCATTTTTACCCCGTGGGTATTGGCGTTGATCTCCGTCAAGGCCTTTGCCGCCGGATTAATATCTGTGGCCGTTACCTTCACCCCGCAACGCTTCGCTAGGGAAATTCCAAGAATTCCGCTACCGCAACAAAGATCTAGCAGGGTATCTCTCTTTTTTTCCTTGATCAACAGCTCTGCCGCCAAGGCAACAACCTCCGTATCCATACGGGGGATCAGCACTTCCGGATCCACCTTGAACTTCAGTCCCATAAATTCTTGACTCCCAGTCAGGTGTTGCAACGGCACATGCTTACAACGAAGCGCAATGAGATCAAAGAACTGTTCGCAGGTTCGATCATCTGCTGACTCTGACCATTCCAAAAAGAACCTAGCTCGGTCTACACGCTTCAAATAACAATACAGCTCCTCCGCATTACCTTTTGGATCGTCAATTCCCGCATCGGTAAGCTGTTTTATTCCCATTTTTATAATATCTTGTACCAATAGAAAACTCATTTCAATATATGTCCTTTCTTATCGCAGGGTCCTTCCCCATAATCTCCTTCTTCCGCAATTACCGCCTCCATTGCTGCAATGGCAACCTCTAGCTCCTTGTCCTCCGGTTCATTGGTCGTAAGCTTTTGCAGCCACAAGCCCGGCATGCTTAAAATTTTTACCAGCAAGCTATCACTTTTGCCTGCAAACCGCAAAAGCTCATAGGATAGCCCTGCGATCACCGGTATAAGCAATAGCCTAGACGTGATTCTCCAAAAAAGATTCGGCCAACCCAAAAGGGAAAACAGAATCAAGCTAATCACCATAACAAACATGAGGAAGCTGGTTCCACATCTAGGATGCAAGGTGTAAAAGCGCTGGCAATTCTCCGGGGTAAGAGGCAAACCATTTTCATAACAATGAATACATTTATGCTCTGCACCATGGAAACGAAACACCGTTTGAATATCCTTCACCCTAGAAATCAGCACAATATAAAGGATGAACAGCACGATTCTAAATATCCCTTCAATGAGGTTCAATAAAATTTCATTTTGGGTATAGTGTTTCATCAAATTGACCACTGCGGTAGGTGCAATAATAAACACGCCCACACTAAACAGAATCGCAAAGACCACCGAGGCATAAAGCATCACATTCCACGCGCCTTTTTCGCCGAATTTTTTTTCTAACCACAGGGAAAATTTATCCGTTTCCCCCTGCTCCTCCTCATCTCCCTCTTCCTGAATATATTCTTCTAGCACCTGTGCCGAATACATCAACGTCTTGGTGCCCTGCACCATAGAAGCAACAAAAATGAATACACCACGCAGCAAAGGGATCTTCGCAAATTTGCTAGGCGGTTTGTTTTTTTCTGTTTTAATATACAGGGAATCATCGGGCAATCTAAGGGCAACGGAGGTTCGTTCCTCACCCTTCATCATAATTCCCTCAAGAACCGCCTGTCCCCCTACCTTTGTGGGAGATGCATCTTTTATAAAAATCTTTTTTAAGTCCATATTGCCCTCTATAGTTTGATCTTCTTAATCACTTGAACGAACTCTTTATTGTTTCGCGTATGTGCTAAGTTATCAATAATCACTTCTGTAACTTCCTGAGTATCACTGTTTCCAAGGGCTCTACGCATGTACCAAATGGCCTCCATTTCGTCCTGATCCATCAGCAAGTCTTCTCTTCTTGTTCCGGACATATTTAAATTCAAGGCAGGGAAAATTCGTTTCTCCGATAGCTTCCTATCTAAATGCAGCTCCATATTTCCCGTTCCCTTAAACTCTTCAAAGATAACATCGTCCATACGGCTTCCTGTTTCTACCAGTGCTGTGGCCAGTATGGTAATGCTACCGCCCTCTTCCATGTTTCTGGCCGCACCAAAAAACTTCTTTGGTTTATACAGGGCTGCCGGATCCAGTCCTCCGGACAAGGTTCTTCCCGAGGCAGGAACAACCAAGTTATAGGCTCTGGCAAGTCGCGTAATACTATCCAGTAAAATCACCACATCCTTACCATGCTCTACCAATCGCTGTGCTCTGGCAAGCACCATTTCTGCCACCTTTACATGGTGCTGTGGCTGCTCATCAAAGGTAGAATAAATCACTTCTCCCCCCACCAGAGAACGCTTCATATCGGTCACTTCCTCCGGTCGTTCATCAACCAAAAGCACAATCATCTCCACTTCCGGATAATTTTTTTCGATACTGTTTGCCACTTTTTTTAGCAAAACAGTCTTCCCCGCCTTTGGTGGTGCAACAATCAACCCACGCTGCCCTTTTCCAATCGGTGCAACAAGATCGATCAAACGCATAGACAGGTCTCGACTTCCTGCCTCCAAAGAAATCCGTTCATTGGGGAAAATCGGCGTCAGCTGATCGAAATCTCTTCGGCGCCTTGCCACTCCGGGTTCATCGCCATTTACGGTCGTCACATAAAGAAGTGCCCCAAACCGTTCACCCTGATTGGGTTTTCTGGCAATCCCCTTGATCTTGTCTCCTGTTTTTAAATTAAATCGTTTAATTTGAGAATTAGAAACGTAGATATCTTTTTCACTGGTAAGAAAGTTAGAAAATCTCATAAAGCCAAAACCACTATCTGAAAGCTCCAAAATTCCCTCTACTTCTTCTCTTCCGTCCCGAACTTCCTTGCCCTCGCGCGCCTCAGCCTTTGCTTCACCCTTGGCCTCTTTAGATTTTTCTTCGATTTTTGGTTCAGCCGTTGGTTCAACTTTTGGCTCTGCCTCGCTCTCCGGACCTTTTGCTTCCGCTTTGATCTCCGGGCCTTTTTCTTCTGCTTTTTCCCCAGAGGCTTTCGGCTCCACTTTGACTACCGCCTTGGTTTTCTTTTCCTTGATCATCACTGGTGCATCAGGCTTTAACACAATCGCCGTATCCGCTACAGCTTCGCCCCTGTCCTTGGCCTCAGTCTCCACCTTTGTTTCCATGGCCACAGAAACAGCCTTCGCCACGTCTTCTTCTAGCAACCGCAAAATCAAGTCCGCCTTTTTTAATTTACCATGGCCCTCAACTCCGGCAGTCTTGGCCAGTTCTCTCAATTGCAAAAGCTTCATCGCCTTTAACGCTTTTTCATCCATAAGTTACACAAAAAGACCTCTGGCCTTCCTCCTCTATCCTATTTAGTTATAATTTATATTGGGATTGAACTTTACGAAAGGCTACCCCTAGCCTCTAAGAATTTAACATTATAATTATATACCTTCCTCCCCCTCTCGTCCATATATTTCTATTCAAGGTCCCCCTAGATATTTTCTCTTCTTCCCCTTAGTTCTTCCTTTTACAAAAATCAACAAAAGACCTTTATTTTCCCAATTCTTTGAACAATATCCTCTCTATTTCAACCAAAAAAGAGAGCCCTTGCGAGACTCTCTTCCTTTTGTTTATTGCGTTTTTTGATTCAAATGACTTGCTTATTTGCTGTAGTCGTAGAATCCTTTGCCTGTCTTCATTCCAAGCTGGTTTGCTCTTACCATTTTTCTTAGTAATGTGTTCGCTCTGTACTTTGGATCACCAAATTCTGCGTGAAGAACGTCCATGATAGCTAGGCAAACGTCAAGTCCGATAAGATCTCCTAAAGCTAGAGGTCCCATTGGGTGGTTTGCACCAAGCTTCATTGCATTGTCGATACCTTCAGCATCAGCAACACCATCAGCTAAGATGCCGATTGCTTCGTTAACCATTGGAATTAAGATTCTGTTTACTACGAATCCAGGTGCTTCTGCAACTTCTACAGGAGTCTTCTTTAGTGCTGCTGTAAGCGCTAAAATTGTGTCTCTTGTTTCGTCTGAAGTAGCAAGACCCTTGATGATTTCTACTAATTTCATTGCTGGAACCGGGTTGAAGAAGTGCATACCAACGATCTTGTCCGGTCTGTTTGTTGCAGCAGCGATTTCAGTGATTGAAAGAGAAGAAGTGTTTGTAGCTAGGATAGTTCCTGGCTTGCAAAGTGCATCTAGCTCTGCGAATAATGCTTTCTTTGCTTCTGCATCTTCTGTAGCTGCTTCGATGATAAGGTCAGCATCTTTAACGATTTCAATATCAGTTGAACCACTGATTCTGCCCATGATTTCTGCTTTTTCTGCTTCAGTAATCTTTTCTTTTGCAACCATCTTAGATAGGTTCTTTTCTACCTTTGCAATACCGCTGTCTACTGAAGTCTGTCTTCTTGCTCTTAGTACAACTTCATAACCATTCTGTGCACAAACCTGAATGATTCCTGCACCCATTGTTCCTGTTCCTAATACGCCAATTTTCTTCATTCTATGTGTCCTCCTTAAACTACAATCAATGATTGTTAAAAAATAAACTTTCTGAATATTGCATACTTTTTCTCTGTTTTTTCTCTAAATCCCTATCTCTGATTATACTGTTTTCTCGCCTATCTGTCTATATTTTTTTCCTGTCTTCGAATGCAAGTTGCCAAAATATAATTGATCATCGATACAAAAAAAGCGCCAATAAATACCCAGATATATCCATTGCTTCCGCCATAGTACCAAGCACTTCCTGCCAGAAGCGGAATAAACATGGAAACAACATGGTCCATACTTTGCCCGGTTGACAAGGTTCTTGCCACTTCGGAAGGGGCATGAGAAAGTCGTTTTACATAAGTTGCCCTGGCCATTACCGCTGATTCCATCAGCTTATCTCCCACATAACAAATCGCTACAACCACCAAAGCCCAAGAAAAAGGAAGGAAAAGTTTAGAAAAAGCAAAGCCGATACAGGCAATAAACATTACGATTGCTTCTAATTGTAGGGCATAGCCCTCCCCTTTTTTATCGATTAATCGACCAAACCAAGGCTTAAAAAACATATTGATTACACAAACCACAAAAAATAGCGCGGTAATGGTCGTTACCGGCTGTCCAAAGATGTCGATAATCAGCCAAGGAACAAAGGTAATGGTAATCTGCTTTCGCGCACCATTGACAATTTGTAGCAAGTAGTACATCTTGAATTCTTTTCGGAAAACAAAGCGTTTTTTGCTTACTACCTTTGGCTCCCCTTTACCTAGGAATAAGAATAAAATTCCGGCAAGGATCATCGCACCTCCTGCCATAGCAAATACCATCGTATAGGTTACATGAATAAATTGATACAAAAGGTAAAGAATTCCGCTAGTAACAATAATCGCAAAGCTGCCAAGGCCCTGCACCTGCCCTAGGCGTTCCCCAAACTGGCCTCCTTTGGCGAAGGTCATGGCAATGGTACTGGAAAGAGGAATATACAAATGCTGTCCCGTGCTATAAACCACAAGAAACAGTAGTACCAGGGAAAACACATTGGGAACCATGCCAAAGCAAAGTAGTCCAATGCCTCCGATTACATTGGCCAATGCTGCGATTCTCAAATCTCCCAGACCATTTAGCGCACCAATAATTACCACCGTAAGCAATCCCGGCAGCTCTCTGGGAGTCTCAAGAAAGGATCGCTGCATTACCGTAAAATCCAAATCCTCATAAAGCCGATTTGCCAAGGATGTACTTTCTACCGCAGTAACCACGCCCAGCAAAACGCTAATAATTAAAAAGATAAATAAATCTTTTGGAATTTCTCTTTTTCCAATTTTTATTGTATTCAAAACATCCTCTTTTCCTTATAACAGCCAGAGATTTACCATATACATGGACAGGGGAATGGTGACAATTGACGCCATGGTGGTAAGAAATAATATCTTGCTGGCCATTTCTTCATTTTGTTTTTCCTGCTGTGCCAACATGGAAACCGTCGCTCCTGCAGGGAAACAACAGCCCAAAATCAAGGTTGCCTTAATCATTGGAGACACAGGAAGAAACCAGACCGCCAAGGCGGTAATCAGCGGAAGGATAATCAGTTTATTGATAGAGGCCTCCCAGACAATTCGGTTCCTAAACATTTCAATAAAGTTACTTTCTGCAAGGGTCGATCCGATAAAGATCATCGCCATTGGCGTTGCAACATTGCCCATCAAGCTCAAGTAGCTTCCAAAGGCATTGTCCAAGGAGACTCCCGCAAAGGTTAAAACAAATCCTAGAACAATCCCTAAAATATTTGGATTCAGCAGTACCTTTCCAATAATCGAAAGAACTTCCTTTGCCCCACTTTTATTTTTCCCCTCATTGTTTCGCCTCAGTACGATCAAGCCATAGGTAAAGTAAAAGGTATTTAAGGCCACATTGTGTGCCATCATCAAAAACAAACCCTTTTCTCCGAAAAAAATCAACGTAATGGGGAAGCCCATGAAGCCATCGTTTGAGCTGGCCATTGCCAGCTCTGCCACATTGGAGATCCGCTTGGGAAAATGTCTTGCCTTTGCATAAAAATAGGCATAGGCAGAATAGATCACATAAAGCACCGCGGTAAGTCCCGCCATCAGCAGGAACTCCCGAACCAAGGTTCCGTTCATGGAAAGGGAGCCGATATTCTTCACCAGCAAGCAAGGATAGGCAAAATAACAAACAAACTTGTTTACCCCCTCATTCATCTTCCCATCAATGAATTTGCTTTTTCGCAAAAAATATCCGGTGAACAGGATGGCAAAAAGTACAAAAAATTGTCCGCTCATGATTCTCCTTAGGCAAAGTACAGGTTGGTAGTAACGTATTCCGGGTCGCAGGTCACATCAATGCCCAAAGATTTTAGGGTAAGCTCATCTCGATCACTTAATATTGCCGTACAATGTGCCTTACAACCATTTAATTCCTTCAGCTTTGTTGCCGCTGCTTCTGCCGATGGATTTGTCGCAGCAGATATAGTCAACGCAGTAAGAATTTCTTCTGCATTGAGGCTGCTCCGTTCTTGATTCAACACCTGCGTTTTTAAGGTTTGAATTTCATTGAGTACATTGGGAGAAATCAAATGAATCCCATCTGCCATCCCGGACAACAATTTAATTCCGTTTAGAATTGCAGCAGAAGCTGCGACCATTCTCCTTGAGCTTCTTCCGGTGACAATTTCTCCATTTGGTAATTCCAACGCCAAGACCACCACATTTTCATACCGTTTGTCGCAGTTTTGTTTTTTCTCCGCATACTCTCTCGCCGGTAAAACTACCCTTCTGTCGGTTACCTTTAAGTTGAGTTCATCCATTAACAGCTTGCACCGGCTTACGGAATCTTCACTGATCTTGCCCTTTTTGTAGTCACATTCTGCAATCAGATATCTTCTGATAATTTCCTGACAAGAGGCTGCTCTACAGACTTGATCATCTACAATGCTAAATCCGGCACGGTTTACCCCCATATCTGTAGGAGATTTATATTCCGCTTCCTTACCCGTAATTTTTTCAATAATTCGCTTCACCACAGGGAATACTTCCAGATCCCGATTGTAGTTGATCGCCATTTCTCCATAAGCCTCCAAATGGAAGGAGTCGATCATATTTACATCCTTCAAATCAGCAGTGGCCGCCTCGTAGGCTACATTCACCGGATGCTTCAGTGGAATACTCCAAATTGGGAAGGTTTCAAACTTAGCATAACGAACCTTCACCCCTCGCTTATTGTCATGGTAAAGCTGGGATAGACAGGTCGCTAATTTTCCACTTCCGCCTCCCGGTCCATTGACCACAACCAGTGGCTTATTCACTTCAATATATGGGTTTGCACCATACCCTTCTTCACTTACAATTGTCTCTACATCTGTCGGATAGCCTTTGGTAAATCTATGCTTGTAGGTTTTGATCCCTCTACGCTCAAGCTTGTTAATAAACATATTTACCGCCGGTGAATCCTCATACCTTGTCACCACTACGCTATTAATTTCCAGGTCATACTTCCTAAACATATCAATGATTCTCAATACTTCCAGGTCATAGGTGATCCCAAAATCATGCCTTGTCTTGCTGGTTGCAATATCTCCGGCATATACGCAAATAATGATCTCGGCCTGATCCTTCATTTTTTGCAGAAGTTTAATTTTGGCATTTTCATCAAATCCCGGAAGCACTCTCATGGCGTGCTTGTCTTGCACCAGTTTGCCGCCAAACTCTAAATAGAGCCGCTCGCTGTCTCCTTGATTAATCCGTTCCAGAATGTACTTTGACTGCTCCTCCACATACTTCTCTGCATCAAAACCGATTTCCCTCATCTTCACCTTTACCTCCATTCTTCCTAAAAAAGATCTACCAAAAATAGACCTGATGTTACCACCATAGCCACACAAACAACAATCGCTACCGCTCTTACCCAATTTTTATTTACATTCATCGGTTTTCGTCCTTTCTTTCCCCACTATATTTCTCTTATCTTACTTCTATAGAAAGCTTACTTCTACCTTCCATCAGTCCACGGAGACAAAGATTATAGTCAATATTCACTTCCCCTTTGCCTTCCTCCGTAACGGTATTCTCCAGTTCGTTGGTTAAAATTTCCAGTTCAATGGGACCGTATGGGGTAGCATAGGAATCAAAATGCCGTTCTCCTTTTTTGAAATAAATCTCTGTATCCACACCACCCACTTGGCTCTCCCGAACCAGGCGAACACTGTCCTCCGTCAAGGTTAAGGTGGTTTCAAAGCCTTCAAGTCCAGAAAGCTCGCTTTCATCATAATTTAGGTAAATCACCCCGTCCTTATGTTCTAGCGTTCCCTCTGTCATCAATTGCATTTCCTCTTCTTCAACATTGTCGTGAACGTGCTTTCCTACAATCTTCAGCATTACTGTTTTCATTTTCTACTCCAATCAAATGCTCAGCAGCATTTCTTCCAATTCTGCTTTGGTAAATTCGTACTTATTGCCGCAAAAATGGCAACCCAGCTCTGCCCTACCGTCAGTTTGAATGATTTCCTTTAACTCCTTTTTTCCTAGAGAAATCAACGCCTGTTCCATTCTCTCTTTGGAACAGTCACAACGTAAATGCACCGCATCATAGCCTAGAACCTCCGGCTTGTAGTCTTCACTGATCCCTGCAAACACTCTTCCGCATAAGTTTTCCAGCAATCCAATTTCCGTCATTCCTGCAGAAGTCAATAAGGTCTCTTCAATTAAAGTTGTCAATGGCGAAAGCTCTCCTAGCATCGTTTCCAATGCACTGATGGCCTCCTCTGTAGCTCCCGGCAGCATTTGAATAAACATTCCTCCTGCGGCCAAAACGGTTCGCTCTCTTCCCACCTTTACCCCAAGGGCAATGGAGGTATTTTGCTGCTCGGAAATAAAGAAATATGCCGTCAAATCATCTGCAATTTCTCCGGTTACCAAAGCGATAGTTCCTGTGTAAGGCTCCTTCATTCCCAGATCCTTAATTACCGTCAATTCTCCAATGCCCAAGGAACCGCCTACATCCAGCTTCCCTTCCTTAGTCAGTGGCAATTCCACATCCGGATTGGCAATGTAGCCTTTGATCTCTCTCTTTCCGTTACCGCAAACCAAAATTTGCTTTGCCGGGCCATCTCCGCGAAAGATCATCGTCATCCGATCGCTTTCGTTTTTTAGCATGGTACTCATCAGCCCCGCTCCGGTAAGCACTCTTCCTAGGCCTGCACAGGCTAGAGGGCTTAGATCATGAAGCTTTCGGGCTTCTTCTACAATTTCCGTTGTTATTGTCAAGTAAACCCGAAACGATTTACTTTTATCCATTCCAATTAATACTTTACTCATATTCAATTATCTCTCTTACTTTCATTTCCTTTTGTTCTATCTTTTTTATTGCCTCTTCCCTACTGCTTCCACAGGAAAAAAGGTAGGCCTTCATCTTTGGTTCTGTTCCCGACGGACGAATAATCACCTTCGTTTCATCAGCAAAAGAAAACTCCAAAATATCTGATTTCGGCAAATTTGTCGGTCTAGTTCCAGCAACCATTGTACAATTTTGCTGACAACCCAAGGAGTAGCTTTCCCCTCTAAGGTAATCAATAATTTGTATGGGCCGTTCTCCCAAAACATCCTTCCTTTGGTTCTCTCTCAGATATGCCATGAGCGCCTTCATTCGCTCTACTCCCTGCACACCCTGAAAATCAAAGCCGATAACCTTTTCCTTACAATAGCCATAGCGTAAGCAAAGATCTTCTAGGGCAGCCGGTATCGTTCGATTTTGTGCCTTATGAAAGGCCATCATCTCTGCAATCAGCAAGGCAGCACTTACGCCATCCTTGTCCCGCACATAATCCCCTACAAGGTAGCCATTGCCCTCTTCGAATCCAAAAACATAGCGTTCCTTTAACGTTTCTATTCTTTCCCCAATGTATTTAAATCCAATCAAGGTATTTTCTATTCGGATTCCGTTTTCTCTTGCAATCTTATCTAGCATAGGGGTGCTAACAATGGACTTCACCGCCACGCCATTTTTTGGCAGCTTCTTTTTTGTGCAAATATAGTCAAACAACAAAGCACCAATATGATTTCCCGTAGGATAAAAACAAGTTTCACCCTGAGGAATCGCAACGCCGACCCGATCACAGTCCGGATCAGTAGCCAAAACAAAATCTCCGGAAACCTCCTTGCAAAGGGCTACCCCTAAGGCATAGGCTTCTTGAAATTCCGGATTAGGCAGTGGGCAGGTTTCAAAATTTCCATCCGGTTCCTCTTGTTCAGGAACTAGATATAAATTTTTCACACCTCCACGGCGCAAAACCTCTTGTACCGGCTTATTCCCCGCTCCGTTTAGGGGCGTATAGACAATATTCAATTTTGAAAGCCCCTTTGTGTCTAGTCCACACTGATAAGCCGCTTCCACGTATTCTTCTTCAATTTCTTTGGGAATATAAGAAAAGTTTTCGTTTCCCCTTCCCCCATCTAGCGCTGCAAAAGGGAGAGACTTCACTCCATGAAATAAGTCCACCTTCTCACAGGCACGTAAAATTTCTTTTGGTGCTTCCCCTAGAATCTGACATCCGGTAGGCCCATAGACCTTGTATCCATTATACTCCTTTGGGTTGTGACTTGCGGTAATCATTACCCCCATGTGACACCCTAACCGGCGGATTCCATAAGATAAGGCCGCAACAGGCATTAATTGCCGATACATATAGACCTGTATGCCATTTGCCACAAGTACCCCGGCAGTGCATTGGGCAAATTCAATAGAATTCAACCGGCTGTCATAACCGATGGCCACCCTTGGCTTTTGTTCTTGCTGTAATAGGTACTCTGCAAGACCTTGGGTAACTTTTTTCACCACATAGCGATTCATTCGATTGGTTCCCGCACCCATAATTCCTCGAAGTCCGGAAGTGCCAAACTCTAAATCTTTATAAAAGGCCTCATGTATCTCCTCAGGCTTGTCCTTCATTCTTGCTAAATCTATTTTTATGTCTTCTGCCAAGGTTTCTTGTGTCATCCATTCTTCAAAAGCTTTTTGGCTTTTTTCCATTTCTTACCTCCAACTTGGCCGCCTTGCGAAACCCTATCGCAGGCAGTTATTTCCTTTTTTTATCCAGATTTATCCTTTTTAAGGTAAATTTCAATATATCATTCTATCATAACTCCTATACAAAAGAAAGGTTGTCCTAAGAAAGGTTGGTCCTATTATGAACGAAAAAAAATATTACTATTATAATCCGGCCACAGCGCAAAGCTACAATCCTGCCGGCAAGGAAGATGGCGGAGAAAACGCCAAGCACAATGATTCTCCTAAGGGGAAAAAATCCAAAGACTTTCGCTTTACCCGAAAAACTGCGGTTACCCTTGTGATTGTTTGTGCTCTGCTTTCCGGAGGTGCCGGATTTGGCGGAACCTATCTCGCCAATCAGCTTAACGCACCTCGTAGCGGTTCAAATACACGGGTTACAGGAACCGGCTTCACCCTGGAGGATGCAACCGGAAGCAAGATGACCGTGCAAGAAATTGCAGAACAAAACAGAAATTCTGTCGTTGAAATTCGTACCGAAAGTGTACAGCAGGACCCTTGGGTAAGAGAATACGTTACACAAGGTGCAGGCAGCGGCATCATCATCAAAAGTGATGGATATATTATGACAAACTACCACGTGATTGAGGGGGCAAATACAATTTATGTTACCAACGACGGCGAAAAGGAATACGAGGCCACTTTGGTCGGTGGCGATGCAGCCAATGATATTGCCGTCCTAAAAATTGATGCCAAGGATCTTTCCGCAGTAACTTATGGAAACAGCGATCAAATCAGCATCGGTGATTTGGCAGTAATCATTGGAAATCCACTGGGCGAGCTTGGTGATACCGTTTCTGCAGGGATACTCAGCGCCAAGGACAGAGAAGTCACCTTGGGGGATTCCGTAATGACCCTAATGCAAACCGATGCTTCCATTAATCCGGGGAACTCCGGCGGCGGAATGTTTAATCAGTTTGGTCAGCTGGTGGGTGTAGTTGTTGCTAAATCCTCCGGAACAGATGTTGAAGGGTTAGGCTTTGCCATTCCCATTAATGTCGCAGCAACCATTGCCGATGAAATCATCAATACGGGAAGCTACACCAACCCAAATGCATCAACAAACGGTACCGCTTACTCGGGAATGACTTACGTGGCCGTAGCCTCCAGAGAAGAAGCACAACAATATGGTGTGCCAAGTACCGGTATCTATATTAAAAACGTCAGTGGCAACAACGCCAAGTCTGTTGGGTTCAGGCCCGGAGATCTTGTTTATTCTATAGATGGTAAAAAGGTAGATAGCCTAGATGCACTCAAAACACTCATCACCTCCCATAAGCCGGGCGAACAAGCCCAGTATGTGGTGATCAGAAACAACCAAAAAGTAGAGCTAACCCTAGTTCTCGAAGCAAAAGCAGAGTAACAACAATCGTCTTCTTATTCTCTTGCATATAGGCAAAACACCTTTACCGAAAGCTGCCCTTCTCCCCGGAATCTTCCCGGGAGGCGGCAGTTTTATTTTGCTCAAAAAAATCGGGATAGGGTGTTATACCCTGTCCCGATAGTCATGTTTTCGTTTTTATTTGCCTTTAGGTCCTGCTTCGATGATATTCTTGCTCATATTTGGATACTTTTCAGTAAAGTTCTTGTGGAACATTCCTGCCAACTTGTCTGCTGTTTTGTCATAGTCTGCCTTATCCGCCCAAGTGTCTCTTGGGTTCATAATTTCTGACGGCACATCCGGACAGCTCTGAGGAATATCTAAATTAAATCGATCATCATGCTTGTATTCTACAGAATCAAAGGTTCCATTTAAGGCTGCCGTGATCATAGCACGGGTATATTTTAGCTTCATTCTGGAGCCTGTTCCGTATGAACCACCAGTCCATCCTGTGTTTACAAGGTAAACCTTGGTGTTGTACTTGTCGATTCGTTCCCCTAGCATATTGGCATAAACGTTAGGATCCATTGGCATAAACGGCTCGCCAAACAATGTAGAGAAGGTTGGTACCGGCTCGGTAATGCCTCTCTCTGTGCCTGCAACCTTAGAAGTAAATCCGGTAACGAAATGATACATTGCCGCATCTCTATCTAGCTTGCTGATTGGAGGAAGTACGCCAAAGCTATCTGCAGTAAGGAAGATTACCACACTTGGAATTCCGCCCACTCCCGGGATCGCTGCATTGGAAATATAGTCAATTGGATAACCTACACGGGTATTGTCAGTTAAAGAATTGTCCTCATAATCAGGTTCTCTGGTTTCTTCATCTAAGATCACGTTTTCAACTAAGCTACCAAATTTAATCGCACCATAAATCTCTGGTTCGTTTTCTGGATCTAGGTTGATACACTTGGCATAGCAGCCACCTTCAAAGTTGAAGATTCCTCGCTCTGACCAGCCATGCTCATCATCCCCGATTAGCTTTCTGTTTGGATCTGCAGAAAGAGTTGTTTTGCCAGTGCCGGATAAGCCAAAGAATACTGCCGTTTCCTTTGTCTCCGGATCCATATTTGCTGAACAGTGCATAGGAAGCACGCCTTCTTCAGGCATTAGGAAGTTCATTACCGAGAATACACTCTTTTTGATCTCACCTGCGTACTGTGAGCCGGCAATCAACACCATTTTTGCTTCATAGTCAATCATAATTGCAGCTTCGCTGTTTACACCATCCACTTCCGGAATACACTTAAATCCCGGTGCAGCAATGATATTAAAATCTGCTTCTCCGTAATTGGCAAGCTCTTCTTCGGTCGGTCTGATGAGCAAATTACGAATAAATAAGTTTTCACTTGCTAACTCGTTGACGATACGGAATTTTTTCGTACAAGCAGAATCTGCCCCAACCATTCCGTCAAAGATGAAAATTTCACGTTCCTGAAGATAAGCAACCATTTTTGCTTTGATTCCATTGAAGGTCTCCCTGTCTGTTGCAACGTTTGCACCGCTCCATGCAATCTTGTCGTGGATGGTTTCCGTATCTACAATGAATTTGTCCTTAGGCGAACGGCCGGTATACTTCCCTGTATTCACCACAAGGGCGCCCGTATTACTCAATCGTCCCTCGCCTCTTCTCAATGCGATCTCTGTCAAGGCCGCCGGTGACAAGTTTCGATATACAATCTTAGGGTTAATTATCCCCAGCTTCTCAAGACCAAAAGTTTCCATAATGTCTCCTCCAGTTTTTATAAAATTACGTTTAATTTCTTTCTGATCATTATATCTCCCAAGACTTAATATTTCAATAGTTTTTCCCTTTACACAAAAATAATAGCGGCCCAATTTTACCCCTTGGACCGCTAGCGAAACAAATTTATTTTTTTCTTACCCTTTTGCTATCATTTCTTCTTCTTTGACCATTTCCTTCAGCCGCTCAATATGAATGTCTGCTGCCTCTCTTGCTGCGTCAGTTTCCTCCTTGCAAATGGCTTCCAAAATTGCCTCGTGTTCCTTTGGCATCTTTTCTGCACGCTTGAAATCATCATAGTAAAGATATCTAAATCGAAGAACCAGCTCCTGTAGCTGCTCAACCATATTCACCAAAATCTTATTTTCGCTTCCTTCTACAATCAAGTGATGAAACATCGTATCATACTTGATCATGTCTGCATTATTGCCCTCACTGACCGCACGATTATAACTCTCTGCAATTCGGCGGAGTAGCTCCTTATTCTCCTTGGTCATCCTGGTTGCCGCATAAAATGCTGCTAGACCCTCCATATTCTGTCTAACCTCCAGAATTTCCACCATATCCTTAATAGAAATTTGGGAAGCATAGGCACCTCTTCTCGGTTCGATGGTCACAAGGCCTTCTTTTTCTAGCTTACGAATCGCTTCTCTGATCGGGGTTCTAGATACGCCCATTTCTTCTGCCATCTCTACTTCCATCATCCTTGTTCCCGGCACAATTTGTCCCTTTAGGATCTGCATTTTCAGCTCTTCATACACAATTTCTCGCAATGGTCTGTGATTTTTGATGTCCAAGTTTAGCATCGAAGTCTCCTTTACGTTGTAGTTTTAGTCAAAAAAGTTTCTTTGTTTTGTTCTTTAAGTCTTTTGTATACACGCTCTGCTTCCTCCTTGTTTTTGGTGAAAGCATAGACTGTAGGACCACTTCCGCTCATGAGAACGCCTCCAGTTTCGCATAGGTTTTCCATCATGTTCTTTGTATACATGACCTTATCATACCTGTTTAAAGTATAGATTTCAAGTACATTAATCATATTATTGATAATTTTTTGAATATTCCCCATCTGAAGCCCTTCGATCAATTCTTTTGTATTTGGATGCCGGGTAATTTTGTCCAAAGAAATCCCTTGGTAGACCTGTTTTGTGGATACACTTAGCGGTGGCTTGGATAAAACAATGTATCCCTCCGCAGAAGGAAGTCCCGTTAATTTCGTCCCCACCCCTTCTGCCAAAGCACAGTGAAAGGCCCCTGCCTGGGCGCTAATGCTAAAGGGAACATCTGCCCCTAGACTGCTTCCCAAGGCGCAAAGGGTTTCCAACGGAAGATCTAGCTTCCATAGCTGATTTATCCCAAGAAGTACCGCCGCAGCGTTTCCGCTTCCCCCTGCAAGGCCTGCCGCCACAGGGATTCTTTTTTTAATATCAATGCGAAGCTCTCCCCTTCGATCTTCAGCAAACTCCTTGATCATCAGCTTTGCCGCCTTTACCGCAATATTTCGATCATCTGTCGGCAAATAGTGGCGATTGGTTGATGCCTTCACTTCAATTCCCCCGGTTTTATGGGCGGTAAACCGCACCGCTACATCATCATGCAGATCGATCTGCTGCATAATCATCTCCACTTGATGATATCCATTTTCCAATTTGCCCAAAATATCTAAGCTTAAATTAATTTTTGCATAAGATTTTAAATTGATGATTTCCATCTCGCCCTCCTTAGTCTATACTGTTGATAATTTTGTCCGATACGAAAGAAAATGAGCGGGTATCCGCTCATTTTCTGCCATACATGTTTGCTTCTCGCCGCATCCATGTTATTTTTTCTTGTTTTTTTGCTTACCCGATTGGTTTTTTGGATTTGTACTCTGTGCCTTTTTTTCCGGCTTTGCCGCCTTAACCGGCTTAAATTCAATTCCTGCCGCTGAAATCGGTCTTGGCCCCTTAACCTTAAAATTATCCGAAGCAATTTCTACTTTATTTTCTCGTTTATGCCGTTCTTTTTTGGCTGCTGCCGCGGCTTGCTTTTCTTTTTTCTTCTTTTCCTTCTCTACAATTTCCTCAACAGACTTCCCTGTTTCCTTGGCAACCTTGTATGGATTTACCTTTTCGTCCTTCTTCTTGGCAGTTTCTGCCACTTGCTTCTTGGCCTCACGGCTGGTGAAGAAGATCATTCCCACAAGCATCACACCCATCATAACCATACTTACCGTCATGCTGGATTTGGGATCAAGTGTTTCAAAGGTAACGGTTTCTCCCTTTTCCTTATCTAAGGTCTCCCCTGAAGCGGCAACAAAGCCCTGATCAATGGTCAATGTATATTTAGTTTTTCCTTCTACCTGCACATCCTTGTTGCTGGTGTCTGCCAAAACAAGCATGACCTTCTTGTTGTCTTCATTAAATACAACCTTTGAAGGAACTTCTTTTCCTTTTGGATCTAGTAATTTACATTTGTCTATGTTTGCCTTGGTAATGCCCTCATCCTGGTTGTATACATCCTGGTTAAAGAAAACCTTTACCCCCATGTTGTCTACCGCCATGCCCTTGCTGCCATCCTTAGGAGAGGTACTCTCTACCTCAAGGGTTGCACCAAAACAAACCGATGCCGTAGACAGCACCAGTATTAGTGAAAGGCCGATAATAACGCCTATTCTTTTCATCTATTTCTTCCTCCGTTTCGTTTTCGTAGTTCTATGAAAAAATTTTTCATTATGGCCTCACACTGCTCTTGCATGATTCCCGTTTCAACTTCGACATAATGATTCAATCTCTTGTCCTGAACGATATTGAATACTGATCCGCAGGCTCCCGACTTGAAATCCATTGTACCGATATACACCTTCTTGATGCGTGCCCATACCATTGCACCGGCGCACATAGAACAAGGTTCTGTTGTGACATATAAGTTACAACCCAAAAGCCGCCATCCACCTAGGGTAGACGCCGCCTCACGCAAGGCGATCATTTCGCCATGGGCAGTAGGGTCCTTTCGGCTTTCCGTTAAATTGTGTCCCCGTCCGATGATCTTTCCATCTTTTTCAATAATCGCTCCAATGGGAACCTCCCCCAAGGATCTCGCTTTTTCTGCCTCAATTAAGGCTTCTCTCATAAACTCGTTCATACGCTTTACAATACTATCATATTTCCTTCTACTATTCAACCTGAATCTATGTGAATTTCTCGTGATATTCTCGCGAATTCCTTGCATTTTTTAATCCTCGGTAGTATCATACTTTTGTTCATTAACAAGGAGAGAAAGGAAAAGGTAACTTGCCTATGGTCTTAGATATTATCATCGTGCTGATTTTGCTCAGTACTGCAATTTATGGCTTTCGCAAAGGCTTTGTTTATACCCTGATTCACGCAGTGGGTTGGGTCGGTGCAATTGTGCTTGCTTATTTTGCCACACCCTTTACGTCAAGCTTTCTTAAGGAAAACACCGGACTGTATAACTGGGTACACGGCCTACTAAATACACGCTTTGATGCGTCTTTGGACACCGTTGAAGCTTCAATGAAAAGTCTTCCGGAGGTCATCTCCCAAAGCGTAAATAATTTTTCTACCAACATTGTCGATGGAGTAACCGGTACATTCACCAATATTGTCTATACGGTCTTGGTTTTTGTCTTGCTGTTCTTCCTGTTCAAAGTCATTCTTTGGTTAATTCTTCGCCTGTTTTCAAAGGATTACCACGGCGGATTTACCAACTTTTTTGATGGATTATTTGGTACAATTTTCGGCTTAATTAAGGGCGGAGTTCTGGTTATTGTTTTTATCACCTTACTTCTACCTATTGCCAACAGTTTTTCTGTAGGCCTAACCGAAACCATTACCGATCAACTAAACCATTCCTATATTGCCGGAGAAATTTACAACAACAATTTACTTCTGGTAATGTTGCAGTCATTTTTTTCTTGACAAACAAAAAACACAAGTCTATACTAGGGAATAACTTTAGAATATGTTGCGAAGACGGGAATAAGCTAAGAAGCAAACCTTTCAGAGAGCGGTCGGTTGGTGCAAGAACCGCAGGTTTCAGATTAGTGTCTCACCCCCGAGCAAAACCTTATGAGTGGGATCCGGTGATGGCCGGAGCCAATAAGAGTGGTACCGCGGAGTATTTATGATCTTCGTCTCTTAGGAGACGGAGATTTTTTGTTTTTGCGAAACCGGATAATGAAAAGAGGACAGGATGAAAAATTATGAAAAGTACAAGGTTGGATATTTTATGCCGCCAAATCCAAAGATGCATTGGACACAAAAGGATCATATCGATAAGGCACCCATTTGGTGCAGCGTAGATTTACGAGACGGCAATCAGGCCCTAATTGTGCCCATGAGCCTAGAAGAAAAACTAGAGTTTTTCACTTATCTTGTGCAGCTTGGGTTTAAGGAAATTGAAGTCGGCTTCCCTGCCGCTTCGGATACAGAGTATGAACTGTTGCGCACACTCATCGAAAAAGATCTCATTCCGGACGATGTAAAGGTTCAAGTACTTACCCAGTCCAGAGAACATATTATCAAAAAAACCTTTGAAGCCTTAAAGGGTTGCAAAAATGCTATCGTGCACCTTTATAATTCTACCTCTTTGGCACAAAGAGAGCAGGTATTTAAGGCCAGCAAGGAAGAAATAAAAAACATCGCGACCATGGGCGCAGCTCTGGTCAAGGATTACGCAAAGAAATTTCCGGAAACCAATTTTCAGTTTGAATATTCACCGGAAAGCTTCACCGGTACCGAGCCGGAATTTGCAGCAGAGGTTTGTAATGCGGTAATCGACATTTGGGAACCTACAGAAGAAAACAAGGTAATCATCAACCTGCCAAGCACAGTACAAATGTCTATGCCCCACGTCTATGCCGCGCAGATCGAATATATGGATGAAACCCTGCACCAGAGAGAAAACGTAATCATTTCCCTCCACCCTCACAACGATAGGGGTACCGGTGTAGCCGATGCGGAGCTGGGAATTTTGGCTGGCGGAGATCGTGTAGAAGGAACCTTGTTTGGAAACGGGGAACGAACAGGAAATGTGGACATTGTTACCTTGGGAATGAATCTGTTCACCCATGGAGTGAATCCAAATCTGGATTTCTCCAATATGCCAAAAATTGTTGAAATGTACGAGAAATTTACCGATTTAAAAGTACATCCAAGACAGCCTTACGGCGGTCAACTGGTATTTGCTGCATTCTCCGGTTCCCACCAGGATGCCATTGCCAAGGGAATGAATTACAGAAAAGAGAAGGCTGCTGGTCACTGGACCGTTCCTTACCTTCCGGTAGATCCTACCGATTTAGGGCGAGAATACGAAGCAGATGTCATCCGAATCAACAGTCAGTCGGGTAAAGGCGGAGTTGCCTATATCTTGGAACACAATTTCGGTTATCTCCTTCCCCAAAAGATGCGAGAAGAAATCGGCTATTTGGTCAAAGGAATTTCCGACAAGGAGCATAAGGAGCTTACACCGGAAGAAATATTCTCCATCTTTGATGAGGAATACATCAACTTCTTTGAACCCATCGATATTACCGATGCAACCTTTAAACGCTTGGCTGACTATAAAACCGGAAATAAAATGTCCGTTGAAATTGATGTAGACATCGCCGGAAAAAGCTATCATTTAAAGGGTGAAGGAAACGGTAGACTGGATGCTGTAAGCAACGCGCTACGCAAAAGCCCATATACCTTTGACTATGACTTTGTCACTTATTCAGAGCATGCCCTTGAATCCGAATCCGACTCAAGAGCTGCTGCCTATGTTGCCATTTCCGATAGCAACGGTTGGGTTTACTGGGGCGTAGGCTTGCACGATGATATCATTTACGCATCCATCAACGCACTAGTCAGCGCAATTAACCGAATTAATCATATCAATCATTTTGTAAAATAAGGAGGAACAATAACAATGGGAATGACCATGACACAAAAAATACTTGCCGCCCATGCCGGCCTTGATCACGTTGTAGCAGGACAGTTAATCAGAGCAAAGCTGGACATGGTTCTGGCCAATGACATTACCGGACCGGTTTCAATTAACGAATTTGAAAAAAATGGCTTTGATCGCGTTTTTGACAAGCGTAAGGTTTCTCTTGTTATGGACCACTTTACGCCAAACAAAGACATTAAATCTGCCGAACAATGTAAGCAGTGCAGAACCTTTGCCAAACGATTTGATCTAGAGAATTTCTACGATGTAGGAAATATGGGTATTGAACACGCACTTCTACCCGAACGAGGCTTAGTTGCTGCAGGAGAAACCATCATCGGTGCAGATTCTCATACTTGCACCTACGGTGCCCTAGGCGCCTTCTCCACCGGCGTAGGCAGCACCGATCTTGCTGCAGGAATTGCCACCGGAGAAGCTTGGTTCAAGGTTCCTACCGCATTAAACTTCCAATTAACCGGCAAACTCAATGCAGGCGTAAGCGGAAAAGATGTAATCTTGCACATTATCGGAATGATCGGTGTGGATGGTGCCTTATATCAATCCATGGAGTTTACCGGAGAGGGAATAAAAAGCCTTTCCATGGACGATCGCCTCTGTATTGCCAACATGGCCATTGAAGCCGGCGCAAAAAACGGAATTTTTCCTGTAGACGAAATTACCCGTGCTTACATGGACGGGCGGGTAGACAGAGAATACAAGGTCTACACGGCAGACGAGGATGCTCAGTATGAACGAACCTATGTGATCGACTTAGGCAGCATTAAGCCAACGATTGCCTTCCCCCACCTTCCGGAAAACACCAAAACCATCGATCAGGTAGGGGACGTACCCATTGATCAGGTGGTCATTGGCTCTTGCACCAACGGCAGACTATCCGACATGAAGGCCGCTGCAGAGATCATGAAGGGCAAACATATTCACCAGCACGTTCGTGCCATTATTATCCCAGCGACTCAGGCCATCTACAAAGAATGTATCAAGGCAGGTTACCTGGATATCTTCATTGATGCTGGTTGCGTAGTGAGTACGCCTACTTGCGGGCCTTGCCTTGGCGGTCACATGGGAATCCTTGCCGCCGGAGAGCGTTGCGTTGCAACAACCAACAGAAACTTTGTAGGAAGAATGGGCCATGTAGATAGTGAAGTTTATCTGGCAAGCCCTGCCATTGCAGCAGCCAGTGCCATTGCAGGAAAAATTTCAGGAGGAAAATAAGATGGATGCAAAAGGAAAAGTACATAAATATGGAAACAATGTAGATACGGATGTAATTATTCCGGCAAGACACCTAAACACACAGGATCACAAGGAACTAGCTTCCCACTGTATGGAAGACATCGATAAGGACTTTATCCATCGTGTAAAAGAAGGAGATATTATGGTTGCCGGAGACAATTTTGGCTGTGGTTCTTCTCGGGAGCATGCACCCATTGCCATTAAGGCCAGTGGGATCAGCTGTGTTATCGCAAACACCTTTGCACGAATCTTCTATCGTAACTCCATCAATATTGGGCTTCCTATTTTAGAATGTGAAGAAGCCAGCAAAAAGATCCAAGAAGGAGATGAGGTTTGCGTAGATTTTTCTACAGGAACCATTACCAATATTACCAAAAACGAAACTTATCAAGCACTACCCTTCCCTGACTTTATTAAGGAGATCATGGCAAAGGGCGGCTTGCTCAACAGCATTAAGGAATAGCACAGGCTATACAATCAGGAAGGAGAAACGATGAATTACAATATTGCACGAATTCCCGGAGATGGAATCGGCCCAGAGGTTATCTTAGAAGCCACAAGGGTTCTAGAAACAATCGGAGAAAAATATCAGCATCAATTTAACTTTATGGAAGTCTTTGCCGGAGGTGCTGCCATTGATCGCTTTGGCCAATGCCTGCCACAAGAGACCATCGATATTTGCAAGCAAGCCGATGCGGTTCTCTTAGGCGCAGTAGGTGGTCCAAAATGGGATAATCTTCCTGGCGAAGAACGCCCAGAGCGAGCACTTTTGGGCCTGAGAAAGGAACTGGGCTTATTTGCCAATCTGCGACCGGCCATTCTATTTGATGAGCTAAAGGATGCTTGTCCACTGCGACCGGAGATCATCCAAGGCGGGCTAGATATTGTTGTGGTCCGAGAATTAACCG
>JAVWKI010000004.1:25927-28374 GCA_036638575.1 Anaerovoracaceae bacterium
GTTGAACAATATGCAGAAGAAGAAGTTCAGCGAATTGCCCGAGTTGCCTTTGATATGGCCATGAAAAGAGACAAAAAAGTGACCAGTGTAGACAAGGCCAATGTCCTTGAAAGCTCTCGTTTGTGGAGACGCGTTGTTACGGAGGTTGCCGCAGATTACCCTGAGGTAACACTAAACCACCTTTACATTGACAACTGTGCAATGCAAATGATTTTGAATCCAAAACAATTTGATGTGATTGTTACCAGCAACATCTTCGGCGATATACTTTCCGATGAAGCCAGCCAAATCACCGGTTCCATCGGCATGCTCCCTTCAGCAAGCCTAGCAAAGGGAAACTTTGGAATGTATGAGCCGGTTCACGGAAGTGCCCCGGATATTGCAGGACTAAACAAGGCAAACCCAATGGCAACCATCTTGTCGGTAGCCATGATGCTTCGCTACACCTTAGGCCTGTCCAAAGAGGCAGATGCCGTTGAAGCTGCAGTGAAGCAAGTCCTGGCTCAGGGACATAGAACCCCGGATCTGGCAAAGGATTCTGCCACAGCAATGGGAACCAAAGAAATCGGAGCGCTTATCTGCGCAGCGTTGTAATCTTAAGGACGGCGACTTACCTCGCCGTCTTTTTTTGCCAAATATCCACCGTCTCTCCACAGGCCTTTCACAGCTTATCCACCGGCTTATCCACAGTCCTTATTCCTGTTTTGCCACAAAAAAAACAGACCCCCGCTTCCCC
Source organism: Anaerovoracaceae bacterium (assembly GCA_036638575.1). Lineage (GTDB taxonomy): Bacteria > Bacillota > Clostridia > Peptostreptococcales > Anaerovoracaceae > JAXGRD01. The sequence continues at coordinate 26,664 of JAVWKI010000004.1, forward strand.
TTGGGAACGCGCGGATCTGCTTGTTTTTTTCCTTTATCCTATTCGTAAATTGGATATTTATCGGTTAAGGTCTTCACCATAGCTTTTACTTTTTCTTTGTTGGCCTCAACATCCGTGATCATCAAATCCATTGCCTCTGCAATGACTTCCATGTCCTCTTCTACCATGCCTCTGCTGGTAATTGCCGGTGTTCCAATTCGAATTCCGCTGGTGATGGTGAATTTTTCCGGATCCTTTGGAATGGAGTTCTTGTTACAGGTAATATTTGCCTGCCACAAAATATCCTCTGCCTGCTTTCCGGTAATGCCTTTTGGTCTAAGGTCCACAAGCATTAAGTGGTTATCTGTTCCGCCGGAAACGATGTCAAACCCTCTGCTGATCAGTGCCGCTGAAAGGGCCGCTGCATTTTTTACCACCTGAGCCTGATAGCTTGCAAATTCCGGCTCTAAGGCTTCCTTTAGGCAAAGTGCCTTGGAAGCGATTACATGCATCAATGGACCACCTTGGATGCCTGGGAATACTGCCTTGTTGAAGTTGTATTTTTTGTTCATTTCTTCACTGGACAGAATCATTCCCCCTCTTGGCCCTCTTAGGGTCTTGTGGGTTGTGGTTGTGGTAACATGGGCATAAGGAATAGAGCTTTCGTGCTGTCCTGTCGCCACAAGGCCTGCAATATGCGCAATATCTGCCATCAATACTGCATCTACCTTGTCTGCGATTTCTCTGAATCGTTTAAAATCTATCTTTCGTGCGTATGCACTTCCGCCACAAACAATCATTTTTGGCTTAGCTTCTATTGCGATTCGTTCTACTTCATCATAATCAATGAAGCCCTTATCGTCTACACCATAAGGAACGATATTGTAATAAGCTCCAGACATATTTGCCGGACTTCCATGAGACAGGTGTCCTCCACAGTTTAGGTCTAGTCCCATTACCGTATCACCGGGCTTCACAATAGCAAAGAATACCGCCATGTTTGCCTGTGCACCGGAATGGGGCTGTACGTTTGCATAGGTACAACCAAAAAGCTTCTTTGCTCGTTCAATAGCGAGGGTTTCCACCACATCTGCGTGCTCGCAACCCCCATAATATCTCTTCCCCGGATACCCTTCTGCATATTTATTGGTAAAAGGACTTCCCATTGCAGCCATTACAGCCTTGCTTACAATGTTTTCAGAAGCAATCAGTTCAATGTGCCTTTTTTGCCTATCTAATTCGTCCGCTATGGCAGCAGCAACTTCGCTGTCTACCTCTTTGATTTCATCAAATTCGTACATTTTTTTCCTCCTTTAGCGATAATAACAAGCTACGATGCCCTCCACCGCTTTAGGCGGGGACACATCAATCAAGCAAGCTTGTTGATGCTTTGGCTTGATTTAAATTTGGAAAGATTATATCACACCAATCCATTAAAGTATATACCCTCTCCAAGATTCGCTTTTCGGCCGTTTCTCCTTGGCCAATCCTTGACTATCCCCCCTTTTTCGCGGTATACTTTAGAGCATGAGTATTATAGAATTATTTGTGATAGCTGTCGGGCTATCCATGGACGCCTTTGCCGTTTCCATTTGCAAGGGCTTGACCATGAAAAAACTTGACGCAAAAAAAGCCGTCATTGCAGGACTTTATTTCGGAATATTCCAAGGAGCAATGCCCCTTGTTGGCTATTTCATCGGAAGTAAGTTCGCCTCTTTGGTAGAGCATTTCG
>JAVWKI010000004.1:28384-30073 GCA_036638575.1 Anaerovoracaceae bacterium
AGGAGTCACGAGACCTGTGCAAACCCGTCCTTTGGACCAAAAGAAATGCTACCTTTGGCTGTAGCCACCAGTATTGATGCCTTGGCAATCGGGGTATCCTTTGCCTTCCTTAAGGTAAATATTCTCACTGCAGCAAGCTTAATCGCAGGGACAACCTTTGTTATTGCCATTATCGGAGTGGAAGTGGGCACGATCTTCGGTGCAAAATACAAGGCAAAAGCAGAATTTGTCGGTGGACTGGTGCTGATTGCAATCGGGCTAAAAGTGCTGATTTCCCATTTAATCGGTTAGATAAATCAAAATCAGCAAAATCATTAAAGTAAGGTAATTTAAACACACATGGAGGAAACATGGTAAGAGAAGTAAAAGCAGAACACTTAGAAACAATAAAGGATTTAATTCAGCGTACGTTCACCCAATGTACAGAAGGGTGCTGTGGTGATGCATTAACCAATTATTTAGAAAACGAAATAACCAAGGATCAGCTTTGGTACTATTTGGTAGAGGACAAGCCGGTTGCCGTTTTAGGCGTAAGAGACAACAAAGAGATCACCGCTTGCTACACTGAGGAAGCCTATCAAGGCAAGGGCGCTGCAAAGGAATTATTCGAGGCAGTTAAGGCAATTCTTATGGCTAGAGGAAGCTTTACCCTTACCGTTAAGGCCACTGAAGGCTCCGCAGGTTTTTTTGAAAAGCTTGGTTTTAGAACGGTTACAGTAGACGACGCTTGCAGCTGCTGTATTCCTATGGTCTACAAATTTTAATTTTTCCTTTACAAGGATCAGCGGAAGTGATAGAATTACTTCAAGTTATAGGCTGCTTACTCAGCCTAAATTATCAAGAAGGAGACAATTACGATGTTCGGTAAATTCGCACCGGTAGCAGCATACTTTTATTTTTACTTTGCTTTTACAAGTAAGGTGAATTTCGCTATGCTCTAGTAACTCGTAATTTTTTCAACCCATACACGAGATATACTCTGCAAGTGAGATTCACTTGCAGAGTTTTTTTATCTCATCAATTACTACCAAAAAGAAGTGCGCCCAAGCATCATTGTTTAAGGTGCGCACTCAACATAACAGAAAGGGAGATATTCATGATCATTGTATTAAGAGAAAATCCAGATAAAAAACAATTAGAAAATTTAACCGCTTGGCTTGAAAGTATGAACCTACATCTTCATTACAGCCAAGGAACCAGCACCACCATCATCGGCTTAATTGGAGATACCTCTGCGGTAGATATGGGACTAATTTCCAGCCTGGATATTGTTGAGCGGGTAACACGCATTCAAGAGCCTTACAAAAATGCCAACCGCAAATTCCACCCTGCAGATACCATTGTAGATGTTAGCGGCGTAAAAATCGGTGGTGGCAACTTCCAAATTATTGCCGGCCCTTGTTCTGTGGAATCCGAGGAACAGGTTTGTAGCATTGCCAAGGAAATCAAAGCTGCCGGCGCTGCACTGTACCGCGGAGGTGCATTTAAGCCCCGAACCTCTCCTTACGCCTTCCAGGGAATGAGAAAAACCGGAATCGAGCTTTTGGAAAAAGCTAAGGCGCTTACCGGACTACCCATTGTAACAGAAGTAATGGATATTTCTCATCTTCCCCTATTTGAGCACGTGGATTTAATTCAAGTTGGTGCAAGAAATATGCAAAACTTTGAATTGCTAAAGGAACTAGGAAC
>JAVWKI010000005.1:0-5871 GCA_036638575.1 Anaerovoracaceae bacterium
TCAGCCTTACCTCCGCAACCTACAATCCCGGTCATTAGCAATGCAAGTACTACAAATAAGACCAATAATTTTTTGTTTTTTTTCATTTTTCTCATCCTTTCTCCTGCTAAATTTTAATTTATTTTTTCATTTTCAAATCATTTTTTACCTTGAATTTTTCTGATTATCTATCTAATTTTAGCTGATAGCCTCTATCTTTTTCATTAAATATTCTAAGCTTGCATCATAAAAAACAAAGTCATCAATGAGATTTTTTTGCTTGGCCAAAACCACGGCAGCCTTACTTTTCTCGCTGCTTTCCGGGCACAAAATCAACACCTTACTGTTTGCACACCTCTTTTTTATCCCATTAGCGGTCAAAAGTGCCTCCATTGCAGGGTTTTCTCCGCTTTCTCTCACCTCGATTACAGCAATATCAATCTTGTTTACTGCAGCAGACAGCGGTGCATCTTCATAACTTCCCTCTGCCAAAAACGTGTAGTTTTTATCCCCCTGCATCCACTGCAATAAGGATTGTGCCAACATTCTTCTGTGCATAACTAGAAGCACCCTTTTCAACGGCACCACCCCCTTTTTCCCCTAATCTGTAGACGATGATTCAGACTTTGGCTATCCTTTTATTGTCCTTAGTCTATCCGATTTTTTCTCCGTTCACATGGCCCAAAAGGGCCATTTGGCACAAAAAAAAGAGATTTATCTGAAGTTCAGTACAAATCTCTTTTGTTCATTTTTGCTCTTCTGCCTTAAATATTTGGATTGATCCACCCATTGGAAATCATATATACGGCCAAGGCCATGGTCGTATTAAATCCGGTTTTTTCCATCATATTGGCTAGGTGACGTTTGATGGTATTTTCACTGAGAAAGAGAATCTGCGCAATTTCTTTGCGAGAATAATTTTTGCAAAGAAGCCGCAAAATCTCCATTTCTCTTTCGGTTAAAGGTGCCTCTCCCTTTGGCACAGGAATCTTTTTGGGTTCGGGGAAACTCTGTTCTCCAGACATTACCTTATTCATCACCTGTATAAGGTAATCGAAGCTTTGACTTTTATACACAAACCCATCTGCTCCCGCTTCTTTTGCTCTAGGAATATAGGAAATCTCATCAAAGCCAGTCATCACAATCACCTTGATTTTCGGGTGATTTTTCTTTATGCTCCGCGTGGCCGCAAGTCCAGAGGCGCCCCCTTCGGTGCAAATGTCCATCAGCACCACATCCGGCAGATTTTCATCACACCAAAGCTGTGCAAGTTCAGCGGATGCAAGGCTTCCTATGACTTTAAACCCCTCGTTTTCTTCAATGGCCTTAGTGTAGCTATCCCGAATAGATGCGTGATCGTCTACAATGCCCAGTCGAATCATGTTCCTTCCTCCCAGCCAGTGAAACGGCCTATCTAAGCAAACCGAATATCATCATTAAAACAATCTAGGCAAACCTTCTTGCCGTCCTGCAATCGCAAAAAGTGATCGGCGGTTTTTTCTCCACATAGATCACAATCATAGGACTTAAAAATATTTGCATTTTGCGGAAGCTCAAACTTCACTTCGGTAATTTCAAATAAATCCTTTGCCGGCATATCCAGCATCTTATCCTTGCTAATTCCCAGTTCCTTTAAAATTAAGCGTACAGCCTTCCCACTTTTGCGGTTGTAGAAATTATAGGCCTGCTTTCCGCGCAGACGAAACAGCAGATTTCCTTTGCCAATGGTACAACCGGCAATATATTGAATCCCATCAATTCCGCAAGCATCGTTTTCTGCAATGCAAACCAATTCTTCATCTCCTGCTCGCTCTGTTTTCATTAGCTCTAGGGCGTAAATTGCCGCCTTGAAGCCAATGGTTAATCCTCCGCAAACGTGACCGTGAAAGGCCACACATTCTTCCCATAATTTTTTTTCATCCACAGCCTTATTCCTCCACTAGGGTAATTTCACTTCCGGCCATAATTGTTCCTGGAGTTAAGACTTTTACAAAAATCCCTTCTCTAGGCATAACACAATCTCCGGCTAACTCTCGAATGGCACAGCCGTGATGACATTCCTTTCCAATTTGGGTTACCTCACACAGGCTGTCTCCAATTTTCATTTTTGTTCCAATGGGAAGGGTAAATAATTCGATTCCTTCCGTCAAAATGTTTTCGGCAAAGGCTCCGGCTTCCAAGGTGAAGTCTAGCACTTTTTGCACTTTTTCCACGCTTTCTACTGCAAGCAGGCTAACCTGTCTATGCCAATTTCCAGCATGGGCATCCCCTACAATTCCGTGGTCTTCTTTTACCTGAATTTTATCTACAGCGTGCTTTTGCTCGCCTTTTTTTTCACTGATACAAACTGCTTTTACTTTAGCCATGATGATGTCCTCCATTATGTATTACTGCACAGTCAGAGGAAGCGCCAACTAAGACTTCCACTCCATGCTTTATTGGTTTAATTACTGCGGCCAAGCACTCCTTTGCCGCTTTTTCACTTCCCGGTAAATTCACAATCAATGTATTGTTTCTCAGCCCCGCCGCTGCTCTTGAAAGCATACCCATAGGGGTAATTTTCATGCTTTCTGCACGCATCGCTTCCGGGATCCCGCGAACCTCTCGGTCACAAACTGCAAGGGTTGCTTCCGGGGTTACATCGCGATGAGAAAACCCTGTTCCCCCGGTTGTCACCACCAAGGTGATATTTAATTCATCGCTGCATTTCTTTAACTCTGCCTTGATTCCTTCTAAGTCATCAGGAATCATATTGGTATAAACTACGTCCCAACCATTCTCTTCCAGTATGGCAACGCAAGCTGGTCCTGCGGTATCTACCCGCTGTCCCTTTGCTCCCTTGTCACTCATGGTAATCACTGCCGCTTTTTTACTCATGCTTGTCCTCCCACTGATATGTTCCACTTTTTCCTCCGGTCTTTTTGAGTAGCTTAATGTCTTCAATGACCATATCCTTTTGTACTGCCTTACACATGTCATAGATGGTCAAAAGACCAATAGAAACTGCGGTCAACGCCTCCATTTCTACTCCCGTTACTCCGCCACATTTCACTTCTGCAGTAAGGGCAATGGCCAAATCCTCTTCGATCATTTGAAAATTCACATCCACACCGTTAATCATAATCGGGTGGCACATGGGAATAATCTCTGATGTTTTCTTTGCACCCATAATTGCCGCAATCTGTGCGGTTCCCAGTACATCTCCCTTTTTAAATCCTCCGGTTTTGATTTTTTCAAAGGTTTCTTCATTGACCAAAATACGGCCGGTTGCCACTGCCACCCGTTCTGTTACGGCCTTGCCGCCCACATCGACCATTTTGGCTCTGCCTGCCTCATTAAAATGCGAAAAATCTCCCATAAATTACCTCCCTAAATGGTGTTGTTTTCTTGCTTTGTTCTATCTTGCTTGCTGGCTCTTCCTGCTTGATTTTCTTTGTTTTTCTTTGTTTTTCTGTTATCCTCTAGCCACCGATTTGGTTCATATCCCGCCCGGCTCTGCTTGGGTTTATCTTATCTAATTCCTCTCGATTTTCTGGTTTATCTAGGATAGCCGCCTTAATGGTTTGCCGCATTTCCTCCTTAGATAGTCCCTTGAGATGAATTTCCTGATCCGAATGAAGACAAGGCTTTAGCTTGCCGTCAGCAGTCAGCCGAATCTTGTTACAGCCTGCACAAAATTCGCAGCTGATGGGACGAATAAGGCCCACTCTTCCTTTTCCTCCGGGAAGGGCATAGAGCTTCGCCACCCCGTCTTCCTTGTCCAAGGAAACTAGCTGGGGCACACGTCTAAGGACTTCCTCGGCAGAAATAAATTGATCCCGATTAAATCCAATTCCGTCTCCAATAGGCATAAGCTCGATAAAACGAACTTCAATATCCCTATCCTTTGTTAATTGCACAAAGTCAGCAATTTCGTCATCATTAAATCCCTTGGCCAAAACCACATTGATCTTTATCCGTCCAAAGCCTGCTTCCATGGCTGCTTCAATTCCTTCTAGCGCATCGGAAAGCTTACCTAGCCTAGTGATATCATTATACTTATCCGGGTCTAGGGTGTCCAGTGAGATATTCAGTCTGCTTACACCAGCAGCCTTTAACTCCTTGGCAAACCCGCTGAGCAGGGTGCCGTTTGTGGTCATGCAAACCTCGGTAATTCCCGGAATCGCTGCAACGCCTGCACACAGGTCTACAATCCCATGTTTAACCAAAGGCTCTCCTCCGGTTAAGCGAATTTTGTTGATTCCCAATTCTGCTGCGGCACTTACCGCACTAAAAATTTCCTCTCTCGTCATCATTTCCCGATGATTCTTTTTGGGAACGCCTTCTTCGGGCATGCAATATTTGCAACGCAAATTGCAAAGCTCCGTAAGAGAAATTCGCAAATAATTTATATTTCTGCCATAATTATCAATCATCTTTTTTCCTTCCCTTGAGCATTGCTCTTGCACCAACGCCTACTGCCGCCACTGCCAAGATCATCGCTACAACCAATAGATATACCGGGCTAGCATCCCGTGTCACTGCATTGTGATCAAATTTTGCATCGTTTTCTACCTTTTTTCGGTATTCATCTATCGGGTTTACAATTTCTTCCTTCTTTTCTTTCTCTTTCTCTATTTCCGTTTCTTTTTCTTCTGGCTCCTTGGGCAAAGGATCCTCCCGCATAATCGTCATGGTTTCTGTCTTTTGATCCTTTTCTTCGGTCTTTGGTTTTTCTCTTCCAGATACTAAATATGTACCCACTTTATTGTCGGTAAACATCTTCATTCCATTAATTTCCGGTGCTTTTATTTCTTCCAGTTTACCTTTTGCATCAGCAAAATACAAGGTCGTAAGGAAATTCTTCATCTTCTCTTCCGTGGGAATTTGTATGGTAATTTCTTTTTCCGGCTGAACTAAATTAATTCCCGAATAAAATTCAATAATGTATAGGGTTGCCTCTGTTTCCTCTTTGGAAAGATTCTTCACTGCGTTTTTGTAGGCCTCACTGGCTTGATTTGCACGCCGGACAATCATCTGTGCATTGGCAGGAAAGGCAGCAATAGGTGCAATCACCACTAGCCCTGTGGCCTTATCTCGAAAGGTCACATAAGGTTCTCTCACCACGCTACTCTTGACCCGAATCATCGCTGATTCCAAATTCACGATTTCTGCATCGATTTCCTCTTGCCGCGTAAATTTGTGCATAGCCTGGGCTACACCGATTTCCGTGTTTAAAGCATTCACTGCTTCTTCACCATATTGTCCCAGCTCAATTCCCACGTTTTTCTTGGCCTTTTCATAGAATTCCTTGGCCTCCTTGATTTTGGCCGTTAGTGCGGTCAAATCGGCTTCTATGGGCTTTTCTACCTTGGCCTGCGCTAAGGTGGCCCTCAGCTCCTGTGCAAGGCGTTTTTGGGTAATATTGGACTGTCCCTGCAGCTCCATTTTTGCCCCAGTTTCAACCTGTGCCTGCAAGGAAGATAAATGCCCACGAAGGGCCTCTACGTTTTCTCTGTTGTATCTGCCCTTGTCCAAATCCGCTTCCGTTACCGTAGAAAGAAAATTAACCGCTTCTGCTTCTGCTTCGCTCCAAATGCTTAAATCTGCATAAGTTTGTACGGTAAATCGCATAGGAACCAGATTTAAATTCGTGCCATCTCGACTGGCCACAAACTTATATTCTTCCTCTTTGTATTGGTCATACCTTGCTTGCTCTTCTCCGGTAAAGGGCTGTTTTAAATATCCCGTATTGTCTTCTGCCAAAACCAAGGAAATTCCATTGTTGGCAATCATTCCTCGTCGGAATCCAAACTCATACATACAACCCGGCTCCAAGGAAAAATTTTCAATAGGAATGATCCAGCAGGTTGTCTCTTTCGAGGGATCAATCTGATCTCCACGCCGAGGTGT
>JAVWKI010000005.1:5881-17757 GCA_036638575.1 Anaerovoracaceae bacterium
AGCCGGGTTTTTTCCGGGCTAGGGTTTCTATCGGTCATGGCATAAAAGGTATAATTTGACCCATCCGGATTGGCCGCGGCAATGAAGCCCGTACCGTTAATGGCACCGGTATACTGGATCACCGGACCGCTATTGTCAAATCCACTTCTCAGCCAGGTTTGCCCTGTTCCTGTATCCACCAGATACCCTCTTGGGGTAAAGGGATTATTTCCCTGTCCTGTGGTGCCAAAGGTCCAAATACTGGCAAAAGCCTCCATGGGCATTGCCGTCATGATGATCGTCAAAAACAATATGGATGAAAGAATTCTTATTATTTTTTTTCTCAATTTCTGCTCCATTTCTTTTTTATTTCTGCTATCATATTAGGGTAAAGGAGTATCTAATATGAAGAACAAACGATTAATTTTAATTTTTCTCAGTCTATTGATTTCCCTAGTTCCTGTCTTCGCTTTTGCTGAGGACGGTAAGGAAGGTAAGGGAGACGGAAGTGGAAACGGTGTCAACAAGGTCATTCGTTTAACCTTGTCTTCTTCCCTTCCCACTGAAGGTTCTACTGAGATTTCCACTATGCCGATTATTGAACTTACCTTCAATAAGAATGTCTGCAATGTTTCTGTTGCCGCTAGCAACAAGGAGGCAATCCATTTGACCGCTTCTACAGGAGAAGTCATTCCCATTACGGTGATCTTCCCTGACGATCAGGTGCAGCGAACGTATAAGCGAGAAATTTTCATTCGGCCTGATGCCCCCCTTGCGGAAAATACGACCTATCGAATTGCCGTAGACAATACCCTCAAGGGAAAGAATGAAAACCTTATTGACAATGCCCATGTAGTCAGCTTTACTACCGGGACCTCCACAGCTACCGCCCTTTCAGAAAATGAAAAGCTTACTGCCCTTTCAGAAAACGTGATTTCCTATCACACCGCCTTGGCAGAAACGGAAAACTCCGTTCCCCTCACCAAGGAAGAGCTTTTGGACGGCAGACAAGAGGAAGGCATTTCCTTGCAGGCTATTGCCCTCATTGCTGTCCTTGCCATTGTCCTTATTGCTGCCCTCTTCACTGTGATTGCCCTCAAAAAGAGAAAATCACAGCCCAAGCAAGCAGATTAGGATTAGTAAATAAACCGAACAAATCGCATAATCAGCCGTTTTATCCGCCGTTGCTTTTTGTAAATCCCATTGCCTAGTTCCTCTGTGTACCGGGCAATTTTTTTATGTTCTTCTTCCTCAAGAGAACGATTTCCAAAACGCACATCGTAAATCAGTGACAAAATTTCCTCAAAAGAATTTCTTGTGAATCCATCATAGGCTTCTTCGGCAAGGCCAACCTTTCCCCTAGGATCTTTCTTAATGTCTAGCTTATCAAACTTCATCAGGGTACAAATATATCGGTACATTTGCATCACGCTTTTGCGTCCCTCCTGGGCAAACCCTGCTTTTCGCCGCTTCAGCCATAGTCTACCACAAAGCTCTACGGCCAAAATCACCAACAATATTGCCAGAATCGGAAGAATCTTTTTGATGATCAATTTCTTTACCGCTGCAGCCTTATCCACTTCTCCCGGCAAATTAAACTCTACCTCATCCGGATAAGTTGCCTGATCAAATTCTTTAATCTGATCCGTATCCTGCTCCTGTTCAATTTGTTCCTTATCTACATTATAAAAACCAGGGGTCATCTCCACCGGCTGCCAGCCTAGTTCATCCACATAAATTTCAACCCATCCATGAGATAAGGAATCCGGAATTTCAAACTCAAAATTCACCATATCCTCATAGTAGAACATAAAGGCTTCCGATAAGTAATAGCCTTCTACATATCTTGCCGGAATTCCTGCTTCTCGCAGCAGCAAGGTTGCTGCCGTATTAAAGTGCATATCATTTCCGATCCTACTTTGGTTAACAAAGTAGGACAGCTCATCTTTTCCTTCCGGTGCTCCCGCATATTCAATATCATAACGATAATTTTGTGTAAATTGATTTCGCAAATAGTAAAGAATATAGTCTATGGTTTTATCCCTGCACGCCTCTACACCCAGAACTGCTAAATTTTCTTTTTCTTCCTCCGGCACCCTTAAGTAGGTATCATAAACAAATTTACGATAAACTTTTTCCGCTTCTTCATAGGCCGGATAGTCCGGTGACTGACGGAGCTGTGCTAACCACGCCTCTGCTGTAGCACTGCTATATTCTCCCAAGGAGGGATAAAACACTTTGTACTCGTAGTTCTTATCTCCGCCAATCCCCTTGGTTCTGCTCAGGTTGTCTTGCTGATAATTTACTTTTTTTGGTGCTGCATCATCAGAAAGAGAAATTTCGTAGGGAGCATAAAAATACTTTCTTGAAGCATTGTTATTTTTTATTTTTATGGTTGCAAACTCAGAGGCTTCGTTCATTCGATAAAGGTTATTCATCTGTGCCTGTGGCCAAAAGTTTTTATCTTCAAGCCATTTCATCAGGCCCACATACTCTCCCCCATAGGCCTCTTTCTCCAATTCTTTCCACTTTCCCTCTTCATATACAGAACCGATAAATCCACGTAAATGCATTACTGCCGGCTTTTCCATGGTGATGGTTAGGGCCGGAGCTTCTTCATATTCAAGGCTATGGGTCTTGGATAAATCTCCAGAGGATAGGCCTTCGATCTTCTTCCCGCCATACCGCAAATGCTCTTCCATAGAAATTAAGGCAGTTTTTGCCTCAGCAAGGCTTTGTGGTGCTCTGTAGTTTTCTCCGGTAAAGAGAATACTATAGCTAAGCAATAGCACCAAGATTACGGAAAGAAAAATAAAGGGCAAGGTTGAAGGGTTTTTGGGTTCAAGATAAATTGGTTTTTTGTCCTTCACTCCCCTAGGTTTTGCCAAAGGAGAAATGAGAAACAATCCAATTAATCCTACAAAAAACAAAATCAACGCCCACATTGACGGATTGCCGCCAAAGGCCAAGGCCAAAATCACCGGCGCTGCGGTGACAAAAAAACTAATTAACGGATCCTTGCGATAGACGCTGTATCCAATGGCCGCACAAACCAAAATAATCAAAGGTAGAATAAACATTACTGCATTTGATTCCATTGTGCCTTCTCCGCCACTTACCCGAAAGGGAATCATTCCCCCTCCGTTGGTTTCATTTATGCGAAAAATAAAACCGTTGAGCCAGATTAGCACACCCTTCCAAACCCGCGTATAAAAAATAACACAATACAGGGCAATTCCTATGGGAACATAAAACAATAAGTATTTGCCTAAAAATTCATGTCTAGCCAAAAGGTACATTCCCACGGAAAAAATAATCACCGGAGGTAAGGTTGCCACCAGACCCACGGGCAGTTCAATCATGCTAAATAAGGTAAAAAAGCAGCCTACAGATAGGGCAAGGGTAAGAAGGATCTCAAAGATAACCATTCTGCCTACCGTCTTTTGCTCTTTTCCCGCTGCGGTTATGGTGCTCATCCCTCTTCTCCTTTTATTTCTATTACATTCACCGGTTGCATTGTTTTTAATTCTGTTAATTTTTCTTCATCTGCCATAGGGGTAACATAAATCAAGGTTGTCCCCGAGTTAATATAGCGTTCATGCTCATAATGGGCTAGGGCCACGGAATTTTCTTCATAGGCAAAGGCTGCCAGAATATCCGCCATGGCAAGCTCTAGATCCTCAAACACATCTAGCGCTGTTACATGAAACTCTCCCTCGCCATCGTCATACCAGGCCAGGTTGTGGTTTACCCCATTCATCAGCAGCGTTCGTGATAAGGAGAGAAAGGTTTCTAGCCCCTTGTCCATTAATTCTTCTTCTACTTTCACCAATTCAATGAGCAAAAACACAGAATAATTCAGCGGCAAACTAAATTCTCTAACGATGGTTTTGTCTATCTTAGAAGAAAGCTTCCAATGAATTTTTCGAATTTCATCCCCTTCTTCATATTCCCGGAGGGAAAAGAGTTCGCTTACATCCAGTCCACTTTTTTCTGTAGAATACTTACTTCCTTCTCCCATAATATTTTCTACCGGCTTTTCTAGCTCTAGCTCCATAGGAGCAAGCTGTGGGTAAACGACGGTAATTTTATCTTCCGGGGTTGCCTTCTTTATGGTAAACAAAGCAAAGGCATCAAACAGCCTAATAGACTTTGTCCGAATCACCGTTGCCCCTATGGATGCACCCTTGAGCTTTAAGGCAAGCTCCTCCGCCTTCTTTCCTCCGATCCCCGTATAGATCTTCCGCTTACTTGTTCCAAAGGTAAGCTGGTTCTCTGTTTCTAGCTGAATCTCTATCCTTGCTGCGGGGAAAAAAGATCCATTGGTCATCTGGTAAGAAAAACACATTTCTCCCCCCTTTTCCATGGAAAAGGGAACCTGAATCTCTACCATCAAGCCTTTTTTTGAACCCAAAAGCAGCCCAAAAGAAATCAAGGGCAATACTGCTGTAACCAGAAGCAGCGTCAAGGTATAATAGCTATCGGTGAAAATATAAAGGAAAACAGAAAACACCAGCAATAGTCCATAAAAAATTCTGCTTTTTAACATTTATTTGCCTCCGAGGATTGTTGGCGGATTAACCTTCTTCAGTACATCCATTAGGATATTTTCTTCGGTTTCTTTTCTTATTTTTGCCTTTGCCGTAAGAATAATTCGGTGGGCACAAACGTCAATGAACACCGCCTGAATATCTTCAGGAATAACATAGTTTCTTCCTGCAATAAACCCATGGGCCTTGGCCATCTGTACAAGGGCAAGCACTGCTCTTGGGCTGACGCCTTGATCCACCACTTCCAAGGTTCTTGTCTGAGCACAAAGCTCCGCTGCATACTGAATCACATCATCTTCAATATGAATCCTAGAGATCGTTTCCTTCATCTCCAAAATTTCTTCTCCACTAACGACCTTCTTTACCTGGTTAAGAGGGTTTTCTCCTTGTCTTTGCTTAATAATATTCACTTGGCTGGCTACATCCGGATAGCCCATTGAAAGCTTTACCATAAATCGGTCTAGCTGAGAATCAGGAAGTTTTTGTGTTCCCGCACTGCCTAGCGGGTTTTGGGTAGCAATACAAATAAATGGCTCTGGTGTCTTGTGGGTAATTCCGTCTACCGTTACACCATGCTCCTCCATTACTTCTAACAAGGCTGCCTGAGTTTTTGCCGAGGTTCTGTTGATTTCATCAGCAAGAAACAGGTTGCATAGGGCCGCACCTTCCTTGTAATCAAAGGTGTCTTCTCGCTTATTATAGATGCTGAATCCTGTAATATCACTGGCCATGGTGTCCGGTGTAAATTGAATTCGCTTGTAATCAAAGGCCATGGCTTTTGAAAAAGACAATGCCAGCTGTGTTTTTCCTACTCCCGGTACGTCCTCCAATAAGATATGTCCTCCTGCAAGGATAACCATTAATACCTTCTCAATGATTTCATCCTTTCCCACAATAACTTTTTTCACTTCTCCAATAATTGACTTTGCTCTTTCCTGCATGGTTTTACTCCTTTACTTCCCCTTGTCGGCACTGTTGGATTTTCTCATTCCTTCTCCCGACAAAATCTTATTCACGGTTTCTTTATCTAGGCTTAAATCAAAATATTTTTGATAATAGTCTCTTACATAGGCATTGAAATCAAAATCCGCAAAGGCTTCCGGATAAAATTGATAGGCCACGGCAAGAACACCCATTTGCGGCTCCATGGAGCCTGGATGACACCATCTGGAAATGCCTACCGGCAAGGTATAAACCTGCTGCTCCTTCACTGCGGTAAGACCGGACCACTTCCCATCATTAAGAATGTAATTTTTTACCGAAGCTTCATTGGCAATAATTGCTTCCGGTGACCAATTATAAATCTCTTCTATGGTGGTGTAGGCGGAATCTTTTTCTTGAATCAACGCCTTCCCCTCTGCAACATCAATACAGCCTGCCTTTTGAATAATTTCCATAGAAATATCATCTTGTGCATCGGTTCTAATGGCCTCATTTACCGCATGATAAACCTTCGGGGCATTTGCGGTCTTCCCTGAAAGTCGCCCCTCTACCATAGTGATGGTTTCCTCTACAAAACGATTGTACTCCGCTGCCTGGGTTTCCTTGTTGAATACCTGACCGGTAACGGTAACTGCTTCTTTTAGTCCTTCTATGGAAGCATAGTCCACCACCACATAGGGGATGCCCAGCTTATCTAGTTTTTCTGTCTCCCCCGGAGTCTGTGCGGTGGATTCACGAACCAGCGCCACATCCGCATCTAGGCTAAGAAGCTCCTCAGCGTTAATTACGCCCGTCTGTGCCGGCACCGAAGCCTCCTCTAGCTTAGGGTATTTGGTACTCATGAGCACATCCGTCTTCACTCCGTTTGGGACGCCCACAATTCGATCCCCTTCATCTAGCATGGCCACAATATGTGCCGTAGAGGCATAAAGACAAACTACCCGTTGTGGATCTTGCGGAATGGTTACTGCCCGCCCCATGCAATCGGTAACTTCCTTGGTTTCTCCTTCTTGTGCAATGGGTTTTCCACAAGCGGATAGCCCCAAGAGAAGTAAAAGTAAAATTAGGAGCATCGCCCCTTTCTTTTTTGCTACTGTTCTACCTTGAATTTCTCTCATCACCGTTCCCTTGTCTCCCTTTATCTTTTGTTGTGCAAGGGAAGAATATACTTCCGTTTACCTGCACCATCTTTGACAATTTCTGTAACAATATTAAATGTTTTTTCTAAATTCTCCGGATTCAGTACTGCCGAAGGCGTCCCCATCTGGGAGAAATTTTCGCCCCCCATCAAGGCTACCCTGGTTTGAATCCCTGCATTTTCCAAAAAATAAGCTTGATTTAAAAAATGAGTAGCCATAACAATAGAAAGGCCTTTTTCTTTCACCAGCTTGGTGATGATTTCCATCACACGCATCTCATGGGTGAAGTCAAGGTGGGAAGTAGGTTCATCCATAATCAGCAGCTTGGATTGCTGTGCAATGGCTCTGGCCACAATGACCAGCTGTAATTCTCCACCGGAAAGCGTGGTGTACTCTCTAGCTTCAAAGCCTTCCATTCCAACCATTTCTAATGCTTCTCTTGCAATTTCTCGCTCTTTTTCTCCCGGCGGAGAAAAAATTCTTGTGGCATAGGTTCTACCCATGGTGACAATATCCAGCACCGTATAAGCAAAGGTACTCTTATGTCCTTGGGGAACATAGGCAACTAGCCGAGCAAATTCTTTTGCATTTAGTTCTTCTATATTTTTTCCGTTTAAATAAATTTCTCCACAGCTGGGCTTATTCATTCCCAAAATACAGTCCACCAAGGTTGTTTTTCCACATCCATTTGGCCCGACAATGCAAAGAACCTCTCCTTCTCCCACGGAAAAATTAATATTTTTAAAAATGGTTTTCCCTTTTTCATAAGAAAATCCAATATTGTTTACCTCTAATAATTTCATTTGACTACCAGTTTTTTCCCTTCGTTTTCTTTAGCAAATAGATAAAGAACGGACCACCGACCAAGGCCATAACAATGCCCAAAGGAATTTCCGAGCTGGTGATGGTTCTGCATAAGGTGTCCACAAAGACCATAAAACAACCACCTACAGAAATGCTTGCGGGAATCAGCCATTTATTGTCACTGCCAATAACCATTCTACACATGTGGGGAACCACCAGGCCAATCCAGCCAATGACACCGCTGACACAAACTGCACCTGCGGTTGCCAAGGTTGCAAAGGCAATTATCGCCCCCTTGTTTAAATTCACATTTAAGCCCAGTGTTTTTGCCTCTCGATCTCCCATAGAAAGGACGTTAAGTCTCCACCGAAAAAGCAGCATTCCCGCCATGCCAATAACCATGGGAATGGCAGCAAGCAGCAGCTCTGTGGTCTTGGTGGAAGCCAAGCTTCCCATCAGCCAAAAAGTAATTGCTTGCAACTGGCTAGTGGGATCTGCCATGTATTTCAACAAAGAAAGAAGAGCAGAAAAAATCGACTGGATAATTGTCCCACCTAGAACCAAGGTAATTGTCGGCGTTCCTCCGCTAACCTTTCCCACAAAGTAGGCAAGGAATACCGCAAGAATTCCAAAGGCGAAAGCAAATAGGGAGGTTCCCAAAATGCTATTAAACAATAGAATGGATAAGGCTGCACCAAACCCTGCACCGTTGGAGACGCCAAGCATCCCGCTAGATACCAGTGGATTCCTAAACAGACTTTGGAAGCAAGCTCCACTGGCCGCCAAAGATGCTCCAACCAACAAGCCTTGGAGTCCTCGTTGAAAACGAATTTCCATAATTACTGTATAATCTTTATCCGAAACACCAAAGTCATTGCCACTAATTGCAGTCAAGAAGCTCTTGAACACATCGGTAGGATGCACGCCGTATCTTCCGATACAAATGGTCCCTACCAAAAAGATAAGCGGCAATACAATGAGTATTATCATAACTAAACCGTTCTTACGCATGTGTATCCTTCCGCTGTCCATCTTCGGTACAAACAGTTGTAGCAAGCTTTTTCCTCTTCACTGTAACACTCTCCCAAGTCATTATCTTGAGCAAAGTCATCACAAGGTTTCTCCCATTGATGAATGGGCCTGTCATTTTCATATAGATCCTTTTTATTGCACGCCACTAGCTTTCCATCCATTTCCTTTGCCACCAAGGTAATTTGGTTGTCTAGAAAGGCCAGTTTCAATCTCCCCTTGCAATAAATTTGCTGTTCATCGGAAAGTAAATTCCCTGCAAAATCTACAACCTGTTCAATGTGCATCACTTGTTTCCACTGAGCTACCGTCATAGTTTTGTCTTTAAACTCTTCCCCTTTTCCGCCTCGAACCGTACCATCACAACCGGAAAGTCTAAGCCCAACACCCGCCAAAGCACCAATAACACCAATTCCTGTGCCACCATACTCTTCTAAAATCGTTCCCCCGATTTCTTCGGCCAGCTCATAAGCTTCTTCTTTTTGGATCACTTCTTGCTGTGCCCTTCTACCAAAGGCAATGAGCTTATCTGGCTTCCTTAACTCATCTGGCCTGCAAAAACAAAGTCCCGGATCCGATACAGCGGACATATTGGCCCGCAAAACTTCTTCCGCTGCCTGTTTCACTTCCTCTACCGATAGGTCGCCAATATCTAAGAGGACACACATAGAGCTGTTATGGGAGGTATAATCAATATCTTCATGAAGCAAAAGCTGATGCCTGGTCACCCCTTGTTCCATTTTTCCGCCCATAGCGACTATCCTTGCAGCAATTAAATCCGATATTTTTCCTGTGCTGGTTTCCTTGGTTAAATCATCGGTATCATCTACACAAATAAACAGTTTCATCTTTTCTCCCATCTGCATGCCTTACCATACATAAATTGTCCCATTAATGCACACAAGAGAACTACTCGGTGGAGCAGATCTCTTGCGCATCTTCTCAATTCAACGATTGATTATCTATTCTTTTTCACAACTAAAGTAATTGTTCCTGTTGCTGCTGCTGCCATCAACAGAAGTGCTGCCATTACGACCATATTGTTATCCCCTGTAGCCGGAGCCTTGTCCTTGTCTACTGGCTTAACTTCTCCCGGTACACTTGGTTCTCCTGGTGTTGGAGGAAGAACTTGACCCACTACAGTAACCTGGGTTGTTGCTTCATAAGCGCCATCTTCGGTTTTTGCAGTTAGGGTAGTCGTTCCTGCACCATTACCCATAATGTATTCATTGTCAATAATGCTTGCTACCTTCGTATCGGAAACACTCCAAACAATGCTTCTTGCCGCTCTTGGTGCAGCATCTCCCTCGTAAATCGTTGCCGCAAGCTTTGTTTTTTGTCCCGCAACAATCTCGGTTTTTGCCATATCAATCTTGATTCCTCTTACCGTAACCTTGCAGCTTGCACTGAAGTTTCCGTCCTTTGTGGTTACCGTTACCTTTGCTTCACCCGGTGCCTTCGCCTCAAGGTTTCCATCCTGATCTACCGTTACTACCGACTCATCTTCAGAGGTCCAAGCTACGGCTTTATCGGTTGCATTGTCCGGCTTAATATTTCCGGTAAGCTGATATTTTTCCCCAACGTTCATGGTTCGCGTAGCATCATCTAAGGTGATTCCGCTTACCGGTACATTTACCGCTTCCGTTGTGAATGAAAATCTCATATATCTTTCCATTCCCTTGTCCGGGTTTTCACTTGTCTGCCAACCATCTCCGGTTTCATTGTAGTTAAACTTGTATTCTCTATACTTATATTCTTTCATTTTGTCTCTGTTAAACTTTGCAATTTCTTCCGGAGTTGTAGGCCGCTGAATATAGCCTGTTCCATCCTCTGAAATTACTGCGGTCATTCCATTGTTTGCCTGAATTCCTCTTCTAAAGGCCAATTCATATCTTGAATCACCCTCTAGGGCAAGCTTAAACTCTACTCTCCATCGATTTGTCTGCCCTGATGGATCTGCAACACTATCTCTTTTTGCATTGACTAGCTCGTCTGATTTTAGGGGAAGCTTGTCTAGTTCCTTACCATCTTTGTACAAAATGAAGTATTCATTAACATTAATAATGTTCATTGGACCGTTTGGATTTTTGTCGATATAAGCCGCAAAATCATAAACGATCGGCTTTCCTTCTCCGTCTACCGCCGGAAGAGGCTGATTATATCCATGGCGAACGTTGGTGTACTCAGGCCAAAAAAACTCATTGTTATACCAGCTTTCAAGCCAGTAAAGACCCCCTGGCTCTGCCCCATTAACATCCACGCCAAATCCTCTTGGGCAAACCTCTCCTTTGCCACCGCCGCCGCCGCCGGCAAAAGACGGTCCATCAACAAAAGGAATCGTTCCTGCAAATGCAGTCGCCGGTAATATGGCCAAGGTCATAATTGCCGCAACGACAAGGGCTACCAGTCTCCTTGATACTCTCTTTTTCGTGTTCATTTCTTTCCTCCCATTTTTCTTGCCATATAAGCTTTATGGCAATAACACAACCAAAAGCAATCCAATAAAAAACACCTTTCATTGGGAAAGGCGCGTAAATTATCGTCATGCCATTCCTTTTCAAACACGGAAGGCAGCATCGTTTCCCTTGCTACCCATAGACCGACACACCATATCTGCTCTTTTTCGGATAGACTCTAGGTGTTTCGGTTCGGAATACTATTTATTTTCCCTTAAATCATATCCTTTTTTCAGCTTAATTTCAATTATTATTTTGCTTTCTTTATTGAATTTTTAAAAGTTGCAATTTTCAAAAAAGGACTCAGCACCAAAGAAATCCTGATGCCAAGTCCTTTTTTATTTTCGTTTAATGTACTGCTTGATCAAGCTTGCTGGTTATTTCACCTTAGCTCGCTTTGCTGCACCAATTCCCGTTGCCGCTGCTGCCACAAGAAGCATCATTGCACTTACCGCCATAGATCCATCACCTGTAGCCGGGGTTTTGTCCTTATCTACCGGTTTCACTGCCCCCGGTGCACTAGGCTCTTCCGGTGTTGGCGTTGGCGGAACAGGCTTGTTCATGATCTGAAGATCTACTGTTGCCGTATACCGTCCATCTCCACTTGTGGCAGTTAGGGTCACTGTCCCCGCCTCGCGGGCAACAAGGTATTCTCCCTCGATGCTTGCCACCTTTGGATTAGAAACGGTCCAGGTGATTTTTTGGCCTACAGCTCTTTCCCCTGCTATCTCTTCCTCAAAAAGATCTGCAGAAAGCTTGATTTTATCCCCTACAACGAGGTCCTTCTTTTCTAGGTTGATCTGAATCCCCTTGACCAAAACATCGCAGCTTGCCGTAAATCCTCCATCAACAGTGGTTACGGTTACCTTAGCTTTGCCCGGTGACTTTGCTGTAATCTTTCCTGTTTCATCTACCGTTGCAATGGTTTCGTCCGAGGATGTCCAGGTTACCGATTTATCGCTGGCAAGTTCTGGTTT